>CAYHBF010000095.1:0-2511 GCA_964354835.1 uncultured Candidatus Saccharibacteria bacterium | reverse complement strand
AATAGAAAGCGTGGCTTAAGACAGAAGTGTGAGCAATCTCACAGCCTCAATCCTTGAGAAGGCGCGGTGTTCATGTCACCATTGAGGCACTAGCAAAGCGAGAGAGTCTCGCCTTGTGTATTAAGACAGGAGAAACAACATGGCAACACGAAGCACTATCGGAATCAAAGATGGCGACACAGTCCGCGCAATTTATTGCCACTGGGATGGATACCCCGCAGGCGTAGGGCTTGGCTTGATTGACAATTATGACAGCAAGGCACAAGCAGAGGCGCTTATTACCCTTGGCAGCATCTCCTCTTTGAAGGAGACACTAGAGGCAACCAAAGCGGAGGCATACAGCGTGGAAAGTGAGAGCGCCCGCACATTTACAGGCGTTCAAGACTGGCTAGATAATTTCGATTACGGCATTGAGTACGCTTACCTTTACGAGGATGGCAAGGGCTGGGTTTATTTCTCAGACTTTGACGAACACCTACCAATCACGCTAAAGCGTGAGAAAGATGTGGCTTAAGACATGAAAATTACTTTCAACCTATACAGCGGGAGCGGTTTAGAATCTAAGAACACACTCAGCGCGGAAGATTTCGCAGAGTTCCGCAAGTTAGCCGAGACCCTTAAGCAATCGGTAAGAATTGTGAGCGTGTCTTAATACAGATGTGAGTAACATCACAGCCCTAACCCTTGACAGAAGGCGCGTGTTCGCGACACGATTAGGGCACAAGGTAAGGCACCCCGCCCACCTTAGACAGGAGAACAAGAACATGGCGCACAAATACAGCATAGAGATTCTACACGAGCCAAGTTTCGAGAGCATTATCTATCACTTCTATTCTGCCGATGAAATGACAGCAGATGAAATCTTCCAAGAGTTCACCGCCCAACTTTCAATCATTCCAAGCAGCGAAGAAGTTGATGCCGAGATGTGCGAAAGTTGCTCAGAATGGACAGAGAACTATGAGAAGCGCGAAGATAACGGACTAACCCTCTGCCCTAAATGCTACACGCTGGAAGGGTAGTGACTTAAGACATGAAACTCACACGCAAAGGCAAGCAAGTCAGAGCCATAGTTATTTATGTCTTAATACTTATTGGAATGTTCAAGGTTACTTATGACCAAGGCATCTGGGATACGCCAGAGTCTTGCTTAGTTGAGCAAGTCAACTGCCCCGAAGGGTATCCACTGCCATGATGTGCGGAGATTGCTTGCGACCATTGACCGAGTGCCACCATGGAGATTCAATTTCATGGAGTGAGTTAGCGGAGTTGACCCACGCCACACAGGTAGAGCGCTTTGGTTGGTGTTCATGTGAGGACACAGAACCGCACGAGTATCCATACCCTGACTGTATTAAGACACAAGTGTGACCAACATCACATTAAGTTCATGCTAAGTGTGACAGACATCACATCAAAATCTATTGACACAAGGTAACCCAACCAAATAAAGTTACATTAACAACTACAAGACAGGAGAATAACATGACTACAAAAGCAAAGTGCTTGGCACTAGCCGAGCAACACAGCATTGAGATTGATATTAGCAATAACTTTGGTTACGAGTACAGCCTTTCAGTTCCGAAGGGCTTTCAACTTGAGGACTTTGATGGTGCCAGAAGTGGGCTTTCAATGTGCGACATACCATCAGCCAAAGAACTCTGGAAAGAAGTTTATTCAGACCTTAACACCATGATTAACTACAAGCCTTGGCACAAAGTGTCAGAAGGGTGGGAATAAAATGACCCAGACATGGACAGTAGTGACAGAGGTTGATAGCGAGATAGACCCAGCCACTTTCAGTTATGTAAATGGCACACGCCTTATCTCATCAGTTCTTAAGACAGAAACAACAGCCACCGTACAGATTGAGATTAACAAACAAGAATTATGGGATGCCGTCTTTGGTTCAGCCTTTGATTCTTTTGGTACTCACTGGCATGAGGTTGACTACCTTGAGGACACCGACTGGGACACCATCGGCAAGGTGCGCCTCGTTGCCATTGACGAGATAACTTTACTTAAGACAGAAAAGATTGTCGGTATTGAGGAGTTACTTAAAGCCTTGCCGATAGCCAACACACAGGTGTACATGGACTTGTACAACTTTGAAGATTACGATGCCATCTGCGGTGATGCCGTACTACAGGTAGCCGTACTTGGCGAAGTGATTTACGGCTAGGTATTAAGACATGAACTCAACCGAACGCAAACAGATTGAGAAGTACATCAAGCGAGCGCGTGACCAACGCAACGCCACCGACACGAACGAAACCTTTGACTATTGGCACACCGTTATGGAATACTGGATTGACAGACTAAAGACAGGAGATAAGTAAATGCCAGAGTATCTAGTAGCACTATCGGCAGAGCGGTTGATTCGCATTGTCGCAACAGATGAAACATCAGCAAAAGAAAAAGCAGAAACAAAAGCAAACAAAGATAACAACTATTGGTCAGCGACAAACGCATGGCTTACAAAGACAGGAGAAAACTAATGGAGATAGAAGTAGG
>CAYHBF010000094.1:0-3708 GCA_964354835.1 uncultured Candidatus Saccharibacteria bacterium | reverse complement strand
AAAAATCAATTGTTAAAGCAGATGAGAAAGTTTTTTCTTGTGCAGCAGCTTCAATTTTAGCCAAAGTCAGCCGGGACAGAATAATGCAAAAATACCATCTAAAATACCTCCAATATAGATTTAACCAGCATAAAGGCTATCCGACAAAATTACATCGCCGGCTTCTCAAAAAATACGGTCCTTGTAAAATTCATAGAAAGAGCTTTGACCCCGTAAGGACTTGTAAGAAAAAAAGTTTTCTGATAAAATAAGCCCATATCGGAAAGGGGTCGGGGAAACCTTTCAGTGTCCCCGAGTAGGAAAAGATTAAAAACCGAGGGTTGTTAAGGAGCGGTGTTAGCGCGATTGCCGAAGGCAATTTTAGAAATATCGCGCGTGCCGCGACCTCATTATGTAATACTACTAATACCACTATGGCTGTACCAAAATGGAGACATACAAAATCAAGAAGGAATAAAAGAAGGATGCATATTTTTTTAGAAAAGCCAACTTTGGTTTCCTGCCCAAAATGCGGAAAACCGGTTTTGCCACACGTTGTTTGTCAAAACTGCGGTTATTACAAAGGAGTAGAAGTTATTGATGTTTTGAAAAAATTAGCCAAAAAAGAAAGAAAGCAAAGAGAAAAAGAAATGAAAACAAAAGAGGCAGAGGAAAAAAAAGAAGCCAAAGAAAAACCATTAACCATGGAAGGACTTTCAAAAAAATAATATGAGTTCTCGACATTTATCTCGTTCAATAGCCATGCAATCCTTATATGAGTGGGACTTTTCCGGCAAGAGCAGTGATTTGGAAAAAATCACCGAAAGAAACATTAAAGAATTTGGACCAGGATTGGAAGACCCGGGTTTTATTTGGCAGTTAGTGACCGGAGTGATTCAGCATCTTCAAGAAATAAATGGGATTATTGAAAAAGCCGCTCCCGAATGGCCAATAGACCAAATTACCATTGTTGACAGAAACGTTTTAAGAATTGGTTTGTACGAATTATTGTACGGAGACAAAGCCGCTGTTCCTCCAAAAGTAGCCATAAACGAGTCTATTGAATTAGCTAAATCCTTTGGCGGAGAGAGTTCCGGAAAATTTATAAATGGCGTTTTGGGGACAGTATTTAAAGAAATAGAAAAAAAGAACAGTGAGCAGTAAACAGAGAACAGTATTTTGTTCTTTGTTCATTGTTTTCTGTTCATTGATAAAGTGAAAGATTTTTCTATCCCTGCTCGTCCAAATTTAGATAAAAATTTTGGCGGGCTCGAGAAAAAGTTAGACTTAAAATTTAAAAATAAAGATTTTCTGGTGCAGGCCTTCTGTCACCGTTCTTATTTGAATGAGAATCCTGATTTTTATTTGTTCCACAATGAAAGACTGGAATTTTTAGGAGATGCCGTTTTGGAGTTAGTAGTCACCGAATATCTTTATCAAAAATATCCCAAAAAAACAGAAGGTGAATTAACCAACTGGCGGGCCTCCCTGGTTAATGCTAAAATACTTTCTGAAGTTGCTAAAAACTTAGATTTTAATGATTTTTTGCTGTTATCTAAGGGCGAATCAAAGGAACTCGGAAAGGCCAGACATTTTATCTTGGCCAACACCTTTGAAGCCTTAATCGGTTCAATCTATCTTGACCAGGGATACAAAACATGCCAAGATTTCATAAAAAAACATTTAATCGTAAAGTTATCAGAGATTATTGAAAAAGGCCTTTTCAAGGATTCCAAGTCGCGCTTCCAGGAAGAAGCCCAAGAAAGAGTTGGAATTACCCCTGCCTACAAAGTTTTAGACGAATGGGGGCCAGACCATGTTAAGCGCTTCATCATTGGTATTTTTTTAGACAAAGAATTAGTTGCCAAAGGTGAAGGTTCTTCCAAACAGGAAGCCGAGGAAGTGGCTGCCAAAAATGCCTTAGCAGTTAAAAATTGGTAATAAAATATGCTTGTAATAAGATTATTTCGTGTCGGAAAAGTTAATCAGCCGTCTTTCAAAATTGTAGTTACCGATAAAAGAAAACCTCCTCGCGCAGGTCGTTTTGTCGAAGAGGTGGGTTTTTGGAATCCCGTAACAAAGGAAAAAGTTTTAAGGCAAGACCGAATCAAATATTGGTTGTCAGTAGGAGCTAAACCATCTCCGACAATTCATAATTTATTAATTTCCGAAAAAATTGTTGAAGGTAAAAAAATTCCGCTCCACAAAAAGAAAAAAATAAAAGAAGGAGCTGCTGAAGCTGTAAAAACCGAAGCTCCTAAAGAGGAAGCGCCAGTACCAGCTGAGACGCCGCCAGCGCCAGAACCGCCAAAACCAGCGCCAGAACCGTCTAAAAAAGAAGAATCAAAACCCGAGGCGCCAAAAAAAGAAGTCAAAGAAGCGCCAAAAACAAAGACGTTGCCAAAGGAAACTTCCGCTGCTGAAGAGAAAAAATAAGGAAATAAATTTAAATTATTTACCTCAGCCCCCACGCCTATATTAGGCAGTGGGGGCTTGACATTTTTAAAGATTATGCTATAATTAAGGTAGGAAAGAGGGAAAAGAAAGGAATTAATCTCTTTCTCCTGATAAATATTCGGAAGAAAAGATTAGCTCCTTAAATATGTACAAGAAGATAACGGACTGGCCTTGCTGGTTCTCTCTGTGAAGTCTGATAGGTTGAATTCCTATCCTTCACACGAGAGACCAGCAGCCAGTCCTTAAAATATCTTTCTTGTCTCTATCAATTTTCTACAGAAATTCTGGAGGCAATTGATAGAGAAAACAAAAAGGGGAGAGAGTAAAAGATTTTATATTTAACATTTGACACACAGGCGGCTCTCTCCTTATGGTAGAGAGCCGCCTGTTGATTTAATAAAGTTTCGCGGAAACGCGGCTCCGGCTCTTGCTCGGAGAAATATTATAAGTTTCCATAAAAAAGCGCACAATGAGTGACCTGCTGCTCATAAAGTAATTTGTGGGCAGAGGTGACTCAAGAATAAAGAAAAAATGGAGGGACAAAATGGCATACTATGTTATTAATGGGGTCGTCTTCACACGAATTGAAGACGCGATAGCCTACAAAAAAGAATCCAAGTAGGCTATCCGAGAAAGGGGATATTATCAAAGGCGGGGCTCACTCTCTTCTTCGATAATTTTCCCCTAGTCTCTCAAGCTCAGCACTGAGCAAGTCGAAGTGGTGAATTTAAGAGATTAATAGTTCTTTTCATACTTCAATAAATTCAGTACAAGAAAGCTTCATAGCGGCGAAGTGTCCTCAACGGTAATCCGTAGGGAGGACAGCTCCCCGCTATGGAGAAATCCGGCACTCTCACCGATCTCGCTGAAAGGGAGAGAAAATGCTGCGGTGCTTTACGCCCATTGGGAATTAAAGCCCTACGGGCACGAAGGAGGTCAGAATGAAGGTCTATACTATTGAATCAGGAAAGGTCACTGAGGGAGCGACCGTCGGGAAACTCGCTCTTAAGGGAGCGGGAATCGACATTCCCGCGATCATCGTCGGAGAAGATGGTCGCGGACGCGAGCGCGGCGTTCTACCAGTTCAACTGACCAATGGTCAGTACAAGGAATGGCAGGAAAAGGGCCTTGTGCGGATTTTGCTCGTCGAGGTCGGCACGACCAAGGCGGGCAAGCCGAAGTTGTTCGTTAAGGACAGTGCGGACGCTGGCGAGAAGGTCGTCTGCGTGTTTCTCACAAACATCGGTTTCCGCGGCGGCAACAACCACACCG
>CAYHBF010000093.1:0-1591 GCA_964354835.1 uncultured Candidatus Saccharibacteria bacterium | reverse complement strand
AACCCGTACACGCAGAGCCTGAACAGCTACTGCTGCAGATGAATTGAACACGCACGCATTGGCGCAAATAATTACATTCACAAATATATAATTATATCATAGGATTGTCTCCGAACTGAAACATGCATTACTTTGTGTTGTTTAGCGTGCTTTTGATTGCTGCGTGCGTGGTGATCTTATTGGTCCCTTCCCCCGTTGCAGTTGCAGAAGGGTTCGCCGCTAACGCACCTACAACGCAGCCAACACAATCAACACAGCCAACACAACCAATGCCAGCGGGCCAACGCAACGCATCTAGCACCGCTGGCAGCGCCGACGGCATCTCCAATAATCAACACCTTCTGGACACCATGCTCAAAAAACACGACAAGCTGGCGGAAGCATTTGAAAACCGCGAAAAAACAAGCAGACCCGGCGTGTCGGCGACCACTACGAAAAAGAAGGGCATCGCATCCACGGGCGCCAGTACCAGTACCGTGACTGTTCCCGCGGCGGGTTGCAACAAGGACAATGCGTGGAAATTAAAACCCCAACGGACGCAATTGACGGCAACTGCGTCAACCCCACCCTGCCAAATGGCGAACCGGACTACAGTATGAAATACTGCGCTGCCTTCCGACCGAAGGATTACACGATTGATGCCCAGGAATGTTTGACATGCGGTTATTATGGATACACGGCAAATTGCGTAAAATATGATAATCCAACCAACCCTACGAAATGCCTCCTATACGGTAACTACAGTTTTAAACAACCAACCGGGACCAAACGCCCATATATTGAATGCGACGCGGATGACGCCGTGTGTAAATTGTTGGCACAGCAATCTGGTGGTGGCGGTCAAGGCCAAGGCGGCCAAGGCGGCCAAGGCGGCCCATCCGGTCCCAGTTGCAGCACGTGCCAGTTGGACACCACCACCGTGAATAAATGCGTGCTTCCAGGGTGCTATTCAGCGGATGACGGAAATCTGCCATTTCCCGACGATGACGGCTACAATTTTGCGGAAGGGTGTTTTGATTACAACCCAAAGAGCAAACCTCTTCCCGGAATGGAAAACCGCACGGCGGGATACTACTGCCCGCCCATAACGCAGGGTCAATCGTACGACGGCGGCGGCTCCAGCGGAGATCCGTGCTACACCACGAATTCTACCCTGGATTACTCCAAGTTTCAATTGATGACAAACGTGTGCTCCAACGACAAGCAGAAATCCAAACAACAATTCAAACCGGAAAATGTGGACGGCAACGACGGCACCAAACGCAAACGAACCGCATCCAAAACGGGCGCCACTACGTCCGCCATCCAGCACCGGCACGGGGGCGCGATAAACGTGTATCATCATCACATGAATTCGTCTGGCAGTAAAAACACGAATGACGGTAAAAACACGAATGACGGTAAAAACAGCAATACCAATAAGAACCAGGGGTACATGGAACCCGTGGCAGGTGCCGGTGTCCTTGGATTTTTGTAACTTATCGTATCGTTCCTTATCGTATCGTGCCTTAGTGCATGAGTTCCATCATGTCCGCCTTGTTGATGTGCGTCTCCTTCGCAATGATCTTCAGGATTTTGCGGTGCGCGGCCT
>CAYHBF010000092.1:0-4686 GCA_964354835.1 uncultured Candidatus Saccharibacteria bacterium | reverse complement strand
TTTTAAAAAACAACAAAAAAAAGGACGGCCGTTTTGGTGAATTACTCTTTACTCATTTTGGCATATCGGGTCCCATTGTTTTGGATTTGAGCGGGAAGATTGGAGAACTGCTGGAGAAGGGAGAGGTTAAATTAATTTTAGATTTAAAGCCGGCTTTGGATTTCCGGATATTGGATAAAAGACTTCAGTCTGATTTTTCAAAATATAGTCAAAAATTATTCAAAAATTCTCTTTCGGATTTACTTCCACAAAAATTGATTCCCGTCGTAATTGGGTTGTCCGGCATTAATCCTTCAAAAAAAGTTAATGAAATCACCCGAGAAGAAAGACACAAGTTAGGGAGATTACTAAAGGGACTGGAAATGACAGTCTCTTCGCTTTTGGGCTTTGAAACAGCGATTATTACTTCGGGCGGCGTTTCTCTCAAAGAAATAGATTCAAAAACAATGAAATCAAAACTGGTTGATAATTTGTTTTTTGCCGGTGAAATCATTGATTTGCACGGGCCGACCGGCGGATACAACCTTCAGCTCTGCTGGAGTACGGGGTATTTGGCCGGAAAAAGCGCCGCAAATTCCGCCTCGACAAAAAACTAAAATCTCTGCCGAAAGATTGAACAACCAATAGTAAAAACAAAGAACATTATGTAAAAGTCGCCCTTCGGGCGACTTTTGATTAGAGAGCCGGGTAATCTTTGCTATATAATATTATTCAGAAATCAACCAATTTGTTGCTTCTTCTTTTGTTTTAAAATTTTTCATATTAGTACGGCCAGAAAGGGCAAGGAGAATATCTTGGGCGGCGATAATGTAGTCATTACCTCCAAAAGTAGCTGTTTTGAGAGTGTATTGCTTATTGTCTTGCATAAGATCAGTAAGTACTGAGTATGCCTCGGCATCATATTTTTTTATATCTGTAATATCTACCAGAGTCAGAACTTCCTTGCCAGTTTTATTGTATAAGATAACAATCATCCTTCTGACTTTATCTGCCCAAGTTCTAAGATCAGCAAGCTCTTTTGATGTTAGATCTCCCAACTTAAGATGAAGAATGTCATTTTCATCTACTTCCACTTTAAATTGATCAATATTTTTATCCACCATACAATTTTATACTAACATTTTAAATATTGTTCCTCAAGTTTTTCCGTTTATCTCGCAATTTATGAACGAGGAGCCAAAACCACAAGGGCTTGATTTTTTTGTTGAGATTTGATAAAAAGAAGATACTAAAAAAAGGAGGTAGTATAAAAAATGGCGTATTTATTGTTCAATAGCTCTGGAAAAGCAGTCTCTGATACGGGCAAGGTATTTCCTCTTCAGTATAAAATAGAAGGAGGTGCGAGAGTTCCTTATGTTCCTACTAAGAATGACATGAAGAATTGCGGTTACGCAGACCTTACTGGCGGAGAATGTCACCGCAAAATTAGAGGATCGGCACCTCTGATGAATTGTGCAGATTGTTCTCTGCATCCGGGCAATATTCCTTCCAGAAAATAAAAGAATGTGTCCAGAAGGGAATGAGTGTCCCATAGATAGAATTATTGGAACTGTGGTTCGTTGTAAGACCGTCCCCGACAGTTATTATACTGCCGCACGGTCTTCTTTTTTTATTTCTAAATTGAATTTTTCCCAAAATGGCGGTAGAGTGAGATAATAAAATGAAAAAATTAGTTATTTTTTATTCTTTAGACGGTAATACTAAATTTATTGCCGAAAATCTGACAAAAAAAATCGGCGCTGATATTTTAGAATTAAAGCCAGAAAAAGAAATTCCGAAAATAGGGCCCATTAAGCACCTGTGGGGCGGAAAGCAGGTTGTTTTGAAAGAAACTCCAAGATTAAAAAAATATAATATTAATTTTGCCGATTATGATACATTAATTATTGGGACTCCTGTCTGGGCATATAATTTTTCATCACCCATTCGCACTTTTTTGAAAGAAAATAAAATCAAAAATAAAAAAATTATTCTTTTTTGTACCAATAAAGGATTTAAGGGCAAAACATTTGAGAATCTGAGAAATAAACTCAAAGATAACGAAATCATTGCCCAAGTTGAATTTCAAAACGTTTTGGGAAAAAAAGAAGAAAATCTTAAAAAATTAGAAGATTTCCTTGGAATGATTAAGGAGAAAATTTAATTTAGAAACTGAAATTGCAAGAAACAAAAAACAACGGCTTGAAGAAGGCGGTTTTTTAATTTGAATTTTTTTCAGAATAGACTAAAGTGAAAGTATGGTAAATAAATTTTTAACTTTTTTAAAGGAATCTGGCAAAAAAAGTAAAAAAATAACAAGGTATAGCATAGATTGAGACAATCTTTCCAAAATGAAATTCAAATTTATCGTCAAACCTCCGCCTAAAAAAGAATACCAAAAAGAATTTTTCAGGTTTAAAAAAGATTTTGAAGCCGAGCAGGATTTTACGGAAAAAGATTTTCCCAAAGACGCCAAAAACTTAGCAAAAAAAGCTTTTCAGGCGGGATTTGAAAGAATTGTTTTTGTAGCCGGCGACGGTTTATTAAATGAGGGAGTCAACGGAATAATCGAAGCTGCCTCGGGAAAAATTCCTGCTAATTTCGCCGTCGGCATCATTCCTCTCGGAACCGGCAATAATTTTGCCAAAGCCCTGGCTATCCCCAGGAATGTCAAAGAAGCGTTTGAGATAATTAGAAAAGACAAGGTTATTTCCGTGGATATGGGAAGGGTCAATGAAAGATTTTTCGTCAATTGTTTCAGCTTCGGTTTTGACGCGCAAGTTAACGATCTTGCCAATAAAATCAAAGAAAATTATAGATTTTTGCCCAAACAAGGAAGTTATCTTTTGGCGGCTCTAAAAGAAGTAATCCTTGGTTTTAAGTTTTTCGACGTGATTATAGAGGGGGAGGGAATAAACTTGAAAGAAAAAATAATTTTGGCAGCCGTCACCAACGCTTCAAGCTACGGCGGGATGTTCAAAATCAATCCTGGAGCGTCTCTCCAAGACGGTTTATTCAACCTTTGTTATGTCAAAACGATGGGCAGAATGAAAGCCCTGATAAGCATTTACAGGGTGTTTAAAGGAACACACGTCAATCTGCCCGAGGTAAAAATGTTTAAAATATTTTCTTTGAAGGTTTCCTCTCCGGAGCTTCTTCCCTGGGAAGTGGACGGCGAAGTTCAAAAACCGCAAAATAAATTTGATCTCCAAATTTTTCCCGGAGCGTTAAATGTTTTAACCCCCTAAGTCTACCAAGGAGATAAGGTAAAAATAGCAACATGAAAGCCAAAAAGACAATTTATATTATTTTAGTCATAATTTTGGGCTTGATTTTGTCTTTTATCTTTCATGCAGTCATTGAAATTTTTTACATCAAAAACCTTCTGGGAAAAGGAATTATACCGGAACCGAGCTCATTAACTAATCAGTGCTATCTGCCTTCATTTTTACAGATTTTTTTATTGCTGGCCGGCCTCTTTGGCGGCTACTTTCTCGGCCGCTTTTGGTGGAAAATTATTTATGAAAAAAATTAAAAAATTAATAAAAAAATAAAATCATTAAAAATATGAACAAAAAAAATATTTTAGCTTTAATAATCTTTTTATTAATAACTTTTTTAGCGGCTTTGGTCGGTAATCTTTTTACCGTGCCAAATATTTCAACTTGGTATGCTTCTTTAAACAAACCCTCTTTTTCACCGCCCAACTGGTTATTTGGTCCGGCTTGGACAATTCTTTATGTTTTAATGGCTGTTGCCGCTTTTTTGGTCTGGAAAAAAGGAGAAGAACCAAAAATAAAATCATCCCTGTGTTTTTATTTTGCTCAACTTTTACTGAATACTGCTTGGTCCATTGCTTTTTTTGGACTTCAGAATCCTTTTTTAGGATTTGTGGTAATCGTTATTCTCTGGCTGCTTATTTTGATTACTTTGGTTAAGTTCTGGAAAATAGAAAGGCTAGCTGGTATTTTATTCATTCCTTATATTCTCTGGGTTAGTTTTGCCGCCATTTTAAACTTCGCCGTTTGGCAACTGAATATGTAATTAAAAAATAAATAAGATAAAAAAAACCGCCCGACCCGTAAGGGTATAGGGCGGTTTTTAAGTTGAACCCGGTAGTGAATTTCGAATAAATTATTCAGACAAAGTCCGTTCGAAATTCTACTATCCAGGTTGAATTTTTGCGGAAATGGGGGTATTTAAATAAAGAGCGTTAAAGATTTAATGACTTGATTTTTTTGTATGACGTAGTAGAGTAAGAAATACTTCAAAGGAGAATAACATACAAAATCAATCAAATAAAGGGGGAACAGTACTTTGGACAATTCAAATTTCAGAATAGGAATGACTTCAGTTGAGGTGATTGCTGAGATTATCAGAGTTAATCTTAAAAGAGAAGATTCAGGCTTTGAGGGTAACTTCATTTGGTTTTACAGCTATAAACCTCTAGAAAACACCCAGGATAAAAAATCCAACTCTCTGTCGCGGCTTATATTCCATGACTTTTCCAGGTCTCAGTTGGTTGGTATAAAAAGTGAGGATATAACGGTAGATAGGCTTAATCATTGGATACGACTTTTAGATGAGGGTGAAGTATTAGGGATTATTTCAGATATAAAAATAGCGCGTAGCTTTGAAGAATATTATTCAGTTCATTTCCATCACATTCCTATGATGGACTTCCGATGTTCAAAGAACAAGAAAAAT
>CAYHBF010000091.1:0-2415 GCA_964354835.1 uncultured Candidatus Saccharibacteria bacterium | reverse complement strand
AAAATACGATGAGGTATTGGACGATTTAAAAGAAATTTGCAAGATTCTGCCGACAAAAGTGATTATCGGTTCAGGTTATTTAACCGATGAAGAAATAAAAAAAGCTTCAGAAATTGTAAAGGAATCAGGCGCAATTTGTGTAAAAACTGCCACCTTAAACGACCCTTTAGACAACACGGAATTATCCGAAAAAGCAAAACATGTAAAAATAATGAAAGAATCGGCCCCGGGATTACTGATAAAGGCAGCAGGCGCTATAAGAACATTGGCAGATTTGGAATTAATGATGAAATCAGGCGCCGATATTATCGGTACAAGCTCAGGGGTGGAAATTGTTAATGAAGAGAAAGGACAAAAAACAGAGGCCGACGAAGATTGGAGAAAAATTGAGTAATCATATGGTTTATACTCCTACAATTGGATTGGAAATACATATTGAATTGAAAACAAAAAGCAAGATGTTTTGTTCTTGTCTGAATAACCCTGATGAACGACATCCAAACGTTAATGTTTGTCCTATTTGTATGGGACATCCGGGAACGCTTCCGGTAATCAATCGAGAGGCAGTAAGAAAAGTTATAAAAACTGGTCTGGCTTTAAATTGTCAAATTCCGGAATGTTCAAAGTTTGACAGAAAAAATTATTTTTATCCCGATTTACCAAAAGGATACCAAATTTCCCAGCTCTATCAGCCGTTTTGTATAAAAGGATTTTTGGAAGTCAAAGAGGATAAATCCTCTTTTTCACCCTTCGCTGCGGCTCGGGTAGTTAATGGTAAAAAAATAAGAATTAGAGAAGTGCATTTGGAAGAAGACACTGGCAGTTTGGTTCATCCAGAGAATGCCGAATATTCTTTGGTAGATTTCAATCGGGCAGGCATCCCTTTAATGGAATTAGCAACCGAACCGGATATGCATTCGGCCAAAGAAGCGCGGAAATTTGCCGAAGAATTGCATCTGATTATGCACTATCTTAATGTTTCCGATGCCGACATGGAAAAAGGCGAAATGAGAGTTGAAGTTAATATTTCTCTTGCCCGAGCCGTAGTGAGGGCGGAAGAAGAAGGTTTATCTTCTTCGCCCAGTAAAAAGAAAGGGGTATTAGGAACGAAAGTTGAGATTAAAAACTTAAATTCTTTTCGGGCGGTGGAAAAGGGGATTGAATATGAAACTGAAAGGCAAACTAAAATTTTAAATTCTGGCAAAAAGGTGGTTCAGGAAACACGCGGCTGGAACGATATTAAAGGAGAAACCTTTTCCCAAAGAGAAAAAGAAGAAGCTCATGATTACAAATATTTCCCCGAGCCCGATTTACCGCCTCTTCATAATTCAAAAGAATTTGTGGATAAAATCAGAGCTGAAATCCCCGAGCTTCCTCAGCATAGAAGAGAGCGCCTTAAAAAAGAGTATAATTTATTAGAAAAAGAAGCTGAGATTTTCGTTTATAATAAAGACTTGGGGGAATATTTCGAAAAGGTGATTTCAGAACTTCCACCTAAACTTCCGAAAGAAAATCTTTTAAAATTAATTAAACTTACCTCAAATTATATAATCACCGACCTCCAAGGTCTTTTAAAAGAATCCTTAGTTTCGGGTGAAGATTTATTAATAACGCCAGAAAATTTTTCTCAATTTATCGTTTTAATTTTTGAGGAAAAAATTTCATCAAAAATTGCCAAGATGGTGCTATCCGAAATGTTCAAAACCGGAGCCGACCCATCTCATATTATTGAAGAAAAAGGGTTGGTCCAGATAACCGATACAGCCGAAATTAAAAATATTATCAAAGAAATAATTTCTAAAAATCAAAAAGTAGTTGAAGATTATAAATCGGGAAAAGAAAATGCTTTTCAATATTTAATCGGTCAAGTGATGACTAAAACAAAAGGAAAAGCAAGTCCCGAGCTTACTAATAAGATTCTCCGAGAAATCTTGACAAAAATAAAATAAGTAGTATAATATAGAGTATTAAGGAGGTGATACCGTGAAAGTCAATATAGTTCCCTTGAAACCGGAAGATAAACAAGATCTTGAAAGTATGGGTATTGTTGTTACTGACGCGGGGGCTCACTTCGTAAAGAAGGAGCAACCTGTGCCGTATGGTATGATGAGGCTTTCTTCCGGGAAATTAGTTTTTCGTAAACCAATAAAAGAGTGCCTCAAATAGTGAGGCGCTGGGGGGGAAGACCGTTTTGCTCTGGAGAAGTTCCAGAGAAAACCAAGTCTTCCCCTTATGCATTTTCTAAAAATTCTTTTACTAATTTCTCGGTTTCTTTATAATCTTTTATCCATTTAATCTTTTTGTCTTTTTTGAACCAGGTCATCTGGCGTTTAGCGAAATGCCAGGTGTTTTTTTTGATTTTTTCAATCGCTTCGGCTAAAGAATTTTTTTTGTTCAGATAATCAATTATTTCCC
>CAYHBF010000090.1:0-1868 GCA_964354835.1 uncultured Candidatus Saccharibacteria bacterium | reverse complement strand
TACGCCGTCACCAAACACATAACAAGTTATGTGTTCAGCTCCGACTTTTTGTAAGCAAAATGGTTTCAGGTTCTATTTCACCGCCATCACCTGGCTGCTTTTCACCTTTCCCTCACGGTACTGGTTCACTATTGGTGATATCGTAGTATTTAGTCTTGGCCGTATAGTCCGGCCAGCTTCCCACAGGACTGTCGTTTCCCGTGGTACTTAAGAAAAATATCAAGGAGCATAAAGTCGTTTTCATCTACAGGACTATTACCTTCTATGGTTGCCCTTTCCAGGGTCATTTAATTAGCGAAACTTTACCTAAGTGCTCTCCCTCAGAAGAATCCCGTGAGATAGCGAACTTTTGCAAGTTCTATCTCACGGGAAGCTCCCGACGATATTTCCTTTCAACCTCAAGCACATAATAAATTATATGCTCGATTTATACTCTTCCCTTTTAGCTCGCCCCTACTGGGGGAATAAACAGTTGTTTTCTTTTCCTCCGCTTACTGGGATGTTTCACTTCAGCGGGTTCGCTCCTCGCTTTGCTCGGAGTAAACTCCGAAAACGAGGTAATGAGTTTTAATTTCACTGGGTTTCCCCATTCGGAAATCCCCGGATAAAAGGTTGCTAGACACCTACCCGAGGCTTATCGCAGTCACGCCGCGTCCTTCATCGCCTCGATATCCCAAGGCATCCACCATCTGCTTTTAAGTAACCTACCTCTTAGCTAGCAATTAATAACCACAACGTAAAAATTTTTGATTTTGTACGTTGCAGGAACGTAGAAATTGTGAAGTAATTTCATACGTTCCATAATTATTTAGTTTTTAAAGTTCTTTCCAAATCCTTCGTTCAATCAAAAATCCCGCTTGAAGCGGGATTTCCGAGACAAATAAAATTCCTCAGAAATTATCCGCTTCCTTTGTAAAAAGTATTTCTTCCGTTTCTCATATCGTTTTTAATTCTACCAAATTTAAAGTCTCTGTCAAGACTTTAAAATGTGGAAAACTAAACTTAGATTCCACTAATTAAAATGTGGAAAGCCAAAAAATATCAAAAGCTTAGTTATTATCCTTTGAGCTTGTTTTTAAAGTTTTGTAAAAGCTCTGCTGCTATATCCTTTCCTCCAAGACCAAAAGCAATAGCTGCCATTGCTACTATTCCCGTAAAGGCGATTTTTATTAAATCAAGAATGTCATCAGCTGCTGCAAATTCTAATTGCTGTAAAATCGCCAATATTGCGAAAATCCAAATGGCCCACTTAGCAATTCTTCCCGCAACACGAGTAGAAGTAAACTTGGCTCCTTCGGTTGTGACAACAACCAACTTTTCTACAATATCAGCCACAATAACCGCTACTACAAAAATCAAGGCCGCAACAATAACGTTCGGCAAATAACCTATAAGCTTCGTTAAAAGATCAGCGAGTGGTTCCCAATTCAAAAATCCTACTGCTATTTGTAAAAAAACAATAACTACCGCCCATTTAAAAATTGCCCCGATAAATTCGGAGGCCTCAATTTTTAGTTCTGCTTTTTCCAGGGCTTCCTTCCAAGCCCCCTTTTCAAAAAGCCGATTGAATTTTAATCGTTTCAAAAGTTCAGCCACTAACCTTCCTAAGAAAATAGCAATAAACCAACCGACAATAAAAATGATTATTGCTATGATTGAGGCCGGTATGAAATTTAAAAATTTCTCCCAAATGTCTTGCAGGACTAAAGTAGTTATCATTTCCCAATTTTGAAACATAGTTTTAATTGTTAGTCTAAATTTTTAGATTATATTCGACCTTTTAAGATATTAGTATATTATACAAATTATACAAAAAACAAAAAGCCTTCCTTGTGGAAAACTTTCTATGTGGTGGTCTAGCGAACGCC
>CAYHBF010000089.1:0-1922 GCA_964354835.1 uncultured Candidatus Saccharibacteria bacterium | reverse complement strand
CTTGAAATTCGGTTGATGCGTTCATAACTACCGGCGCACGATTGCGGCCGGCGTACATTGACATCCAAGAAGATTTCATTGCATCGGCTTCTTCTTGTGTGAGATCCGGATTTGCTGATTTAAGCACGGCGGTGGGAATTACACCGCCATCAAAATATCTTGCGGCATATTCATTGATTGCAATTGATTTTCCAATTGCTTGCTTTTGTGCGCCAAGTATGCCAATGCCTACAACTGACCCAGGCACCGAGAAATTCTTGATGTGTAAAATTTCGCTTTGATCATAAGTGCGATCGTCAATCTTGTAAATCATTCGACCATTCTCGCGCGATACATGCACACGATCGGGCGCAACGGGATAAAAATTATCGGGCAAGCCATTGATACCGGGTTCACCAAGTACGGCGATATAATTTCCGTGTATAAGTAAAGCCGCTGCCATTGCTGAAATTGTTTCCATCCGGGTTTCCGGTGGATTTGGTCGAATTAAGATTTGCGGTGTCGGTGAGACAAGCTTGCCATTGCGATATGAGTGAAGTGGCAAAGCTCCAATTGCATCGGCGATGAGTGTGATACCGCGCCAAATTGCCGGTACACCGAGGGCGGTCTGCTCATCTACAAATGTGCCAGACCATGAACCTTCATAAAATCTGCCGACTCGACCAAGTGAATCAACAAATCCCGAATTGGTATATACCGTCGAAGGTTGAATTTGTCTTTTAAGTATTTTTCCAAGCATCATTCACTCCGTTCAACGGCGAGACCAAATAGCAAAAGCACGGAGCCCGTGAATAATACCGCACCAATGATTGAAAATGTTGCAATTGCGCCGGCAAGTGTTACACATCCGACGATTTGCAAAATTGTGGCAATGTGATTTTTTTTCAAAATACTCGACTCCTCACGATAGGTTTTTCTTCCGGTGTATTTGTCACGCCATACCGTGCAAGTGTCACGGCAACCAATGGAGTGATATTTGATGCATTGCGACGATTCCAAGCCCACGCATCGCCAAGCGGTCTTTTGCTTGCTTCGGTTATTGCCGCACGCAAAAGAGGATCATCAAGATGGCAAATAGTTCGCGCATTGACCGCATCATAGAATGATCCGCAAGCTTTGCCGTAGTCTCGCATTGATACCGTTATCACTTTGATACCAGCATTCTCAAGCTCTCCAATCAAAGAGCCGGCCGGTGAGCCGCCATCTGTGATCACGGGTGCTTTCCATTTTTTTGCTATCTCAATTAATCTTGGCAAAAGCCATTGTGTGCCATCTCTTGCATCAACTACTTCAACCGGAGTCAATCCGCGCACAAGTGCCGAAGCACCGATTGCGGCTTTGTGTCGCTCGACCGAAATGTCCACCGAAAGCATCATGCGCTCGCCGATAGTGATATCGGTGCGCACAAGTGAATCCCAAAGATCCGGTGAGACTACCTGCACCGCTTCGCGAGCCGGCCAGACATTCAACCACTCTCGAGTAAATATCTCCGGGCTGTTGGTATTTGCCGCTTCACGCACCGCTCGAAGCTTGACTCCAAATTCTAAATCCAAAGATGGAATTGCTTGATACCAGACTTCTTCATCCATGTAATCAAATTCATCGACCAATGGAGACCACTCGAACCATGCAAGATCACTTGATGGGTCTTGCAAATGTGCATGACCTAGATTTCGGTAATGCATCAAGAGCTCGGATTGAATTGGATGCCCGGCATTTGAGACGATCCACAATTGACCATTTTCTTTTGTGCCAAGAGTAGGTTGCAAAGCTGAAATCAATTCAAGCTTGTGAGTCAAAGCTTCATCGATTACGACCAGATCGAGCGAAGTGCCGCGGCCGCCTTTGCTTGCGTTAGGTGTGATGATTCCGTAGCTTGATCCATTTGTGAAAAAGATTTTTTCGGAGCCATTGACCCGGGA
>CAYHBF010000088.1:0-3595 GCA_964354835.1 uncultured Candidatus Saccharibacteria bacterium | reverse complement strand
GGACTAAAAAGGGTAAGGTTTTAGAAGTTTTCCCGAAAGAAGGAAAAATTTTAGTTGAAGGAATCAATTTAAGGAAGAAACATCAAAGATCAAAAAGGACGGGAGAAAAGGGTCAGATTGTGGAAATGTCTACTCAGATTGATATCTCCAACGCCAAATTAATTTGTTCTAAATGCAACAAGGCTACCCGGGTAGGTTACAAAATTGTCGAAAATAAAAAATTTAGAATTTGTAAAAAGTGCGAACAAGTAATATAATGATTACTCCTTTATCAGAAAAATATCAAAAAGAAGTAATTCCTGAAATGATGAAAAAATTTGGCTACAAGAATGCTATGGCTGTTCCTAAAATTAAGAAAGTGGTGGTAAATACTGGTTTCGGCAGACTGATTGCCGGGAAAACATCAGAAGAGCAAAAAAAGATTTCCGATGCTATTTCAGAAGATTTTTCTTTAATCACTGGCCAAAAACCAATTTTGAAGAATTCAAAAAAATCAATTGCCGGTTTTAAAACTCGAAAAGGCCTACCCATTGGAGCAGCAGTTATTTTAAGAGGAAAAATGATGAAAGACTTTTTAGAGAGATTAATCCATTTAGTTTTGCCAAGGTTACGAGATTTCCAGGGCATAGATCCTAATTCCTTTGATAATAAAGGAAATCTGACTATTGGCATTAAAGAGCACATTGCCTTTCTCGAGGTTTCGCCGGAAAAATCTAAAAATATTTTCGGCTTGGAGATAACTGTCGTTACAAATACTAAAACGAGAGAAGAAGGAATAGAATTATTAAAATTGTTAGGGTTTCCAATTAAAACATAATATTAGGCGAAGAAGGATAAATCCTCTTCTTCACCTACCGAAGCTTAAGCTGAGGTGGAGAAGAAGGAATCTTCTTCGACTTCGTCCCGCTACCGCGGGACTCGGTATATAAGGCGAAGAGGATAAATCCTCTTCTTCACCTTCGTCCCGCAAGCGGGACTCGGTCTATGACGACAAAAGCACAGGTTATAAAATCAAAGAAAAAACCAAAATTTAAAAGTCGAACAATCCGACGCTGTTTTAGATGCGGAAGAAGGAGGGGATATATGCGAAAATTTGGGTTGTGCAGGATTTGTTTTCGGGAAATGGCAAATGAAGGATTAATCCCAGGAGTTAAAAAATCAAGCTGGTAACCATTCGATAAACTCAGGGTTATCCTGAGCTAGTCGAAGGATAAATTTATGAGCGACCCAATTTCTGACATGTTAACTGCAATAAGAAACGCCCAAGCCGTTCGGCATCCAACGGTTTCTTTCCCATTTTCTAATTTAAAATATGAGATTGCTAAAATCTTAGAAAAAGAAGGTCTTGTTGATAATGTCGAGAAGAAAGGAAAAAAAATAAAGAGGTCTATTGAAATTACTTTGAAATATGAAGGAGAGGCTCCCCACAATCGGCCAGCAATTTCAGGGTTGAAAATGATTTCTAAACCAGGTCAAAGAATTTACCTCCCGGCCAAATATATAAAAAGTGTGCGCGGAGGTTATGGAATAACAATTATTTCAACTCCGAAAGGTTTAATGACAAATAAAGAGGCAAAACGACAAAAAATAGGAGGAGAAGTAATTTGCGAAATATGGTAAAGTCGAAGAGATAAATCTCTTCTCTATCTGCGTTTTTTATAAGATAAAAAACTTGATTTATGAGTAGAATAGGCAAAAAACCAATTCAAATACCAGAAGGTGTGGAAGTAAAAATAGAGGGCAAAAAAATTATTGTAAAAGGCCCCGGGGGAGAACTAAATAAAGAATTTCCCTCGGAGATTAAGGTTGAGGTAAAAGATGGCAGAATTCTGGTTTTACCTCAGACATCCCCAACCAAAATTATGGTGAGGGACAAAAAAACAAATGCTCTCTGGGGGCTGACAAGAGCTTTAATTGCGAACATGGTAAAGGGAATAACTGAAGGATATGAAAAAAAATTAGAAACAGAAGGTTTGGGTTTTCGGGCCAACTTAGAAGGGGATAATTTAGTTTTGAAGGTCGGGTTTACTCACCCCGTAAAATTAAAAGCACCCGAAGGTATAAAATTTTTAGTTGAAAAAAATGTTATTACCATCTCGGGAGCTGATAAACAATCAGTGGGTGAGATTGCTGCTAAGATAAGAAGGGTTCAACCTCCAGAACCATATAAGGGCAAAGGAATCAGATATGCAGGGGAGGTAATTAGAAAAAAGGTAGGGAAAAAGGCAGTAACCACAACCGGAGGATAATCTATGGAAAAAAAACAAGAAAAACGCTACAGACGGCATAAAAGAGTGCGAGCAAAAATATTTGGTACATTCAAGAGACCGCGACTTTGCGCTTTTCGTTCAAACAAACACATTTATGCCCAGCTAATCGATGACGAGAAAGGTAAAACGCTGGCCACAGCTAGTGATTTAGAGTTAAAACCAAAAACAAAAAAAGGAAAGTCAAAAGTGGCAGTTGCCTACGAGGTGGGAAAGTTGATTGCTGAAAAATCTTTAGGAAAAAAGTTCGCTGAGTCTTCAACTCATCTGCCCGAGCGAAGCAAAGGGCGAGAGATGAGCGAAACTCATCGAGCCGCGCCTCGCTCTGCTTCGCAGAGCTCAGCAATTGAAAAAGTAGTTTTTGATCGGGGTGGCTATAAATATCACGGTAGAATAAAAGCATTGGCCGAGGGAGCTCGAGAAGGAGGTTTAAAAATATGATTAGAGAGCAATTTAGACAAACTAAAGGAACGAGAGGAGAAAAAGACGAGTTTGAATCTAAGCTTTTGGATTTGGCCAGGGTTACTCATGTAAGAGCAGGTGGAAAAAAACTAAGCTTTCGAGCAGTTATGGTAAGCGGAAATCGAGAAAGAAAAGTTGGAGTGGGGGTGGCAACCGGATTAGATGTTGCTCAGGCAATAGAGAAAGCTACCAGGTTATCAAAGAAAAATCTGATTGAAATACCAATTACACAAGAAACTATTCCTCATGAGGTTTACGCTAAATTTGGTCCGGCTGAAATTTTACTTAAACCCCAAAGAAAAGGACGGGGATTGGTTGCCGGGGGAGTAGTTCGGGTAATCTGCACTCTGTCCGGAATAAAAAATATTTCTTCAAAAGTGCTGGGAAGAACCGGAAACAAACTCAATAATGCCCTGGCTACCATTGAGGCCTTAAAAAAATTAAAATTAAAATAAACTCTTATGCAATTGCACCAGATAAAACCAATTAATAAACACAAAAAACAAAAGCGCATCGGTCGCGGAGGTAAACGTGGTGCTTATTCTGGTAGAGGGATAAAGGGCCAAAAATCTAGGTCTAGCCGAAGGTTTAAACCCGTTATTCGTGAATTAATTAAAAAATATCCAAAGTTAAGAGGATATAAATTTAAGTCACATAAACTAAAACCAGCCATAGTAAATTTAGATATTTTAGGAAAAAAATTCGGACCAGAAGAAAAAATTTCTCCTCAAATATTGCTTGAGAAGAGATTAATTCGTAAAATAAAAGGAAGAGTTCCAAAAGTTAAGATTTTGGGAACTGGAGAGATAAATAAGGCCTTAATTATAGAAGGCTGTCAAATTTCAAAAAGCGCCGAAGAAAAAATA
>CAYHBF010000087.1:0-4726 GCA_964354835.1 uncultured Candidatus Saccharibacteria bacterium | reverse complement strand
TTCCAGGGTGAGTTTTTTCCCCGGCAAAAAACTAATAAAATTAGTCAGAATTTTTGCCGGTACAACTATTCCTCCTTCGTTTTCTACTTTAGACAGAGCCCACCAGTTAATTCCAATTTCTAAATTAGTTGCCGATATTTTTAAAAAATTCTTTTCACCTGTTAGTAAAATATTATTTAAAATTGGAAGGGTTGATGATTTAATGGAAATTCTGTCGGCAATTGTCAACCCTTTTATTAAATTTTCTTGCAGAACAGTTAGTTTCATAATTTATATTTAATATTACTAAGGGGGTGGATAATTAAAAAATTAAATACAAACCCTCTTTTAAAAACCTTTTAAGAAACGCTTAATATTCTGGGGAAAAATAAATAAAATTTTTTTTAACGATAATTCTCACTTTTTATTTCCCTGTCTCTCCCTCTTTTTTAAACAACCATTACAACTTAGATTAAGAGCTGAAAACCCTTTGTTTTATTAGGTCAATTTCTTCTTCCAATTTTTTGTTTTTTTCGATTTCTTTCAAGATTTTTTCGTAAGCGTAAATAGCGGTAGTGTGGTCCTTGCCACCAAATTTTCTGCCGATAAAAGGATAGGAACTTTTTAATTCCGTTCTTAATAAAAACATGGCTATTTGACGGGGGGCCACAATTTCTTTTTTCCGGGAGACAGCAAAAAGTTCCTTTTCTTTTAAATCGTAGAATTCAGCGACAGCCTGGATTATTTTTTTAGGCGTAGCAATTTTAGAGGGAGAAAGAATTATATTTTTTAAGAGGGTTTTTACATTTTCAAGGTCGGGTAGCCGATTGTTTAGCTTTTGATAAATCATTAATCTGTTTAGCGCCCCCTCTAACTCTCGGATATTTCTTTGGATATTTGATGCGATATAATTATAAATTTCTTCTGGGAATTCAATCCTTCTCTCGGCAGCTTTTTGTTTAAGAATTGCCATTCTTGTTTCAAGGTCTGGGACGCTAATATCAGCTATCATGCCGCCCTCAAATCTCGACCTTAACCTTTCGGCTAGGGCCGGTATAGCTTTTGGCGGCCTGTCAGAAGAGAGAATAACCTGCTTGTTTTTTTCGTATAGCGCATTAAAAGTATGAAAGAATTCTTCTTGGGTTTTTTCTTTACCGGCTAAAAATTGGACATCATCAAGAATTAAAACATCAATTGATCTAAATTTTGATTTAAAAACTTCCATTTCCTGGTTTTTGATAGAGGAGATGACTCCGGCCGTAAACCTTTCAGCAGGAACGTATTTCACTTTTTTATCCGGAAAATTCTTTAAAATTTCGTTTCCAATGGCTTGAAGAATGTGGGTTTTGCCCAAACCTACCCCTCCATAAATAAAAAGGGGATTATAAACAAGACCTGGACTTTTGGCGACAGCTAAAGCGGCAGCATGCGGTAATTCATTAAAAGGGCCAACTATAAAATTTTCAAAAGTATATCGAGGGTTGAGATTGGTTTCTTGATTTATTTTAAACTCCGGGAATTCAAGCTGGTCAGTTTCCGCTAAGATGGTGGGTTGATGTTTATAAATTTTTAATTCATTCTTCCCGATTATATATTCAACCTCTTTGAGATCTTCGTCTAAGCTGTGTAAAATTTTGTAAATAATTTTATTGTATTTATTTTCTAACCATTCTTTGGCAAAAGAATTTGGAACCGAGACTGTAATTCTTCCTTCTTTTTGGGAGTAAATTCTTGTACCTTTAAACCAGGTAGCGAAGTTAGCCGAAGAGATATTTAATTGAATCTGGGCGAGCACTGCTTGCCAGAGTTCCTCGTTGGTCATAGATTTCTAAGATAAAAATAATTTTATTTTCCTGATTTATTATACTATAGTCCAGCCAGATGTAAAATAAGCCGAAACAGATATTTATGTTAATAAGCTGGGGAAATACTGGGGATTTAACCCCGTTAGAGGCCTTGAACGGAAAAATTTTTAAAAAGGTAAAAATTTTTCCGTAAACTATAAGACAAAATAATATAACAATACTATGTTTTCGGTTAAAAACAGGAATACTATGGAAACAGACATCTAATGGGGTTTGACTTTATTATTTTTTTTAATAAAATAAAAGATAATATGTCAATTACATACAGGCCAAAAAAAAGAAAAAGAAAAAAAACACACGGTTTTCGTAAAAGACAAAGAACTAAAGGTGGTAGAAAAACATTGACGAGAAGAAGAAAAAAAGGAAGATGGAGATTGACGGTTTAATAATTGAGTAAAGCGAAGCCCCGCCCTCTGCACTAAATGCATTAATTTTCTTATATTTTGAGAGCGAGACGCTTCACCACGTTCAGCATGTTGCCAAAAGAGAACCGACTTAAAAAAAATAAAGATTTCGAAAAAGTTTTTAAAGAGGGGCAAGGATTTAAAGAAGATTTTTTATTTTTAAAAGTAGTAAAAAATAATTTGAAACTTAACCGATTTGGTCTTTTGGTCGGGAAAAATTTTTCTTCCAAAGCAACTCTGCGAAATAAATTCAGAAGGAAATTGAGCGAAATAATAAGATTAAAAATGCCAAAATTTAAAAAAAATTTCGATGCGATTTTAATAATAATTCCGGGCTTGGAAACTAAAGATTTTTGGGAAATAGAGGAATCAGTAAATAGACTCTTTTCAAAGGCAAAATTATTTTGAGATTTAAAATGAGACAATTTGTTTTAAACATAGCCAAATTTTATCAAATATTTATTTCACCCGTTTTGGGTAAAAATTGCCGCTTTTATCCAAGTTGCTCAGAGTATACCTATTTAACGATTGAAAAATATGGGATAAAAAAGGGATTATGGCTTGGGATAAAAAGAATTTTTAAATGTAATCAGTGGTTTCAAGGAGGAGTAGATTTACCATAAAATATCAATGGAATTACTTCAAAACGCTTTCAATATAATTTTATATAAACCATTATTTAATGCTTTAGTTTTGCTTTATCAATATTTTCCCGGTCATGACTTTGGGATAGCGGTAATTATTCTAACAATTATTATTAGATTAATTCTCTACCCCTTAATGGTTCAATCAATAAGATCTCAGAAGGTCGTAAGCGAGCTCCAGCCAAAAATTCAAGAAATCCAATTAAAATATAAAAACGACAAGGAAAAACAAGCAAAGGCTACGATGGAGCTTTACCAAAAAGAGAAGATTAATCCTTTCGGAGGGTGTTTGCCTCTTTTAATCCAACTCCCAATTTTAATTGCTCTTTATCAAGTATTTTGGAAAGGGCTTCAACCAGGGGCGATGGTTAATCTTTATAGTTTTGTTCCCTCGCCGGGAACAATAAACCCCAGTTTTTTGGGGATAATAAACCTTTCTAAATCATTTATTGTAAAAAGCCTGGATACAGGGGGAATAATAGAATATTATTGGCCGGTTCTTATCTTAGCAATTTTAACTGGGATTGCTCAGTTTATCCAAACAAAAATGATTACTCCCAAAACAAAGCCTCAAGAAACGAAAACCTCTGATTCCTCTCAAATGATTCAAAAAATGCTTCAAAAACAAATGATTTATATGCTTCCAGCTTTTACGATTTACATTGTTTCCATAATGCCCGCTGCTATTGGCCTTTATTGGATGGTAACAGTTTTGTTTTCAATAATTCAACAGTATTTAATTTATTCAAAAAAATCCGATGTTAAGCCATAACAATATCCAAAAAATTAAAAAAGAAACTGAGGAATTTTTTAAAAAAATGGAGATTGAGGTAGAGCTTGATTTTTTACCCCAAAGGGAAGAGACTCTTCCTGTTAATTTAAAAACTGCCGAACCCCAAATCCTAATTGGAGAAGGGGGCCAAACCCTAATTGAGATTCAACGCCTCTTAAAGGTGATTTTAAAAAGAAAAATCGCCACCGCGGGCGAGCCCTTTTATATTGACTTAGATATTAATAATTATAAAAAGAAAAAAAACGAATATTTAAAAGAGTTAGCGCGTTCTACGGCTGATGAAGTAGCTCTAATAAAAAAAGAAAGGGCCCTTGCTCCGATGTCTCCCTATGAAAGAAGAATAATCCACTTAGAGCTGGCTGATAGGTCAGACATTACAACCGAGAGCATTGGTGATGAGCCCGAAAGAAAAGTTGTTATTAAGCCTTATCCCTGAGCTTCTTTTGCCATTTTTATTTTTAGCACTTCCTCAGGGGCTGTTGTAATAATTTGGTCTTCGGTATAGGAAGCCACCACTCTGATGGCGACATGTTTTTGACCGGCGAAAAAGATTCCTTCCCCGACAGCCGCCTCCAGAAGTATTAATTTTTCTTCCTCGGTTAAATTAAAGGTCTTCTGGACGATATCAATGGTGGCTGGCGACTGTTTCATCAAAAGCTGCAGAGAAGAATTGGTAATAATTGGTTGGCCGTAAGTTGATTTCATAAAATCACCGACGTCCTGGGTGATTGTTGTTACCCCGAGCCAGTACTTTCTGGCTCTTTTTGCTACTCCGAATAAAAAGGAAGCGCCATCTTCTGTTTGCATCAACCACCAAGCCTCATCAACAACCAGGATTCTTTTTTTAAGTTCAGAGCGGACTTTATTCCAAATATATCTCATAATAATGAACATCGCCATGGGGCGCAATTCATCTTCCATATCTCTTATCCCAAAAACGACCAGAGGTTTATCCGTTGAAATATTGGTCGGCTGATTGAAAAATGGGGCATAGGTTCCTTTTGTAAATTTCCTTAATCTGTTAACCAAACTTTCGGTTCC
>CAYHBF010000086.1:0-1991 GCA_964354835.1 uncultured Candidatus Saccharibacteria bacterium | reverse complement strand
GAATCTTTTTATACATTACTTAGTCGACCATTATGGGATAGATATTTTAGCAAGTTCCTTGAAATCGAAACTGATTGGAATCCCAAGCTTGAATGAGGCCCTTAAGAAAAACGGCTTCAAAGAGGACTTCTCCCAAATCTTCACTAATTGGACAATTGCCGTCTTTCTTAACGATTGCTCCCTGGGTCAAAAATACTGCTATTTAAATAAAAATTTAAATAATCTCCGGCTAAATCCGAGCATTAATTTTCTTCCCCAAAGCGGCAAGAGTTCTTTGTCGGTAACCGACGTCACCAAAAATTGGGCAGGCAACTGGCAGAAATTTATCGGCGGCAACAGCGCCTTAAAATTAGAATTTCTGGGCCTAGCCGGGCTTAATTTTAAGGTTCCTTATTTGGTTCAGGACAAAGACGGAAAATCTGTTTTGAATTTTTTAACTCTTGATAAAAACCAAAAAGGAGAAATCACCATCTCCGATTTTGGCACCAAAAACAGGGCCTTGGTTATTATTCCCTCTCTTCAGATAAAAATTTCGGGTTTTGACGGGGTTGAGCCAACATATCCCTTCACCTTCACCGTTTCTATTATTGAGTCTCAAAACGAAGAGGCAATCATAAACCAGTTGCTCTTGCAGATTGATTTTTTGAAAAAGGAGATTGCCAGAGTTCAAGCCCAAATAGACGCTATTTTGGCCAGCCGGGTTGTTTCCTGTAGAAGAATTGATAATAATCTTTACCTGGGCTTGAGGAATAATTCAGAGGTTCGCTGTTTGCAGGAATTTTTAAAATCGCAGGGCAGTCAGCTTTATCCTGAAGGCCTGGTAACCGGGAACTTTGGCAATCTGACCCGGGCGGCGGTTATCCGCTTCCAGGGAAAATATCCAATTGACATTTTAATGCCCCTGGGCTTGAGTGCGGGAAATGGCATTGTCGGGTCCGAAACCCGCGCTAAAATAAACCAGCTTTTAGGGGGATAAAAACCACCGGCTATTGACAAAATATCATCAATCTGGTAATATCAAGATGTGAGTGAGATTCGCAGAAATGCGAAAGCTCCATCTGAGTCGACAACTGACCTTACTTAAGCAAGGTCAGTTGTTTTTTTAGGATAAACTCTGTTAAAATCAACAATAAGGAAAAGATAAATTATGCCGACACTTTTTAATCGAAAAGAAATTCAAAAATTATTCGGTGCTAAATCATATTTGGAAACAAATGTTTCCGAAGTTTTTTTTACGCCAAAATATGTTTATAAAATTAAAAAGCCGGTTAAACTGGATTTTCTGGATTTTAGCGACAAAAAAGAGCGTTTTCGGATAACAAAATACGAATTTAATGTTAACAAAAAATTCGCCCCCGAAATATACTTGAAACTAATCCCCATCAAGAAATATAAAAATAAGATCCAATTAAAGGGAAAGGGAGAAATTATAGAATACGCCGTAAAAATGGCGCGTCTTCCTCAATCGGGGTGGCTTACGACGCTGCTTGAACGAAAAAAAGTTACTAAAGCGTTAACTAAAAAAATTGCCGAAACCATCGCCAAGGCCCATTCCAAGTTTTATTTTTCTAGAAGCATTGCAAAATATGGAAAGCCGGAAACTGTATTAAAAAACTTGAAACTCATACAGTCGCTTCTTAAAAAAGACGCGGTTGGCAGTTTTTTAACCGATAAAGAGTGGATAAGCATCTGTGAATCATCAAACTTAATCTTCAAAAAACTTACCCTGGAATTCAAAAATAGAATTCGCAACAAAAAAATTCAGAAAATCCACGGCGATTTACATTCTGAAAATATTTTTGTAAAAAACCGAATTCCTTATATTACCGACGCTATTTTGCCCATCAAGGAATGGGCGTACGGGGACATCGCCTATGATTTGGCGGCTTTGGCAATGGATTTTGATGCCTATCAGGAAAAAGAACTAAGCGAGGCATTAGTTCGATACTACAGCCGCAAGAGAAAAGACTATTCAATTAATAAAGTAATCC
>CAYHBF010000085.1:0-7699 GCA_964354835.1 uncultured Candidatus Saccharibacteria bacterium | reverse complement strand
CATTGAATTCTTTTTTAAAACGAAATTTATTCAGCGCGCTTAAATCGGAAATCCCTTCGACAAAAACACTGCCGCCCTTTCCCCCGCTGCCGCCTGTAGGCCCAAAACTCATCTTGGTTTTATTAAATGCTACCGTTCCCTTTCCCCCTTTCCCCGCCGTCACATTTATTTTTACGTCATCAATAAGCATAGTTTATTTTACCTTGTCCTTCCGCAGTCCCGCTAAAGCGGGACGAAGGAGGACTTTGTCCGTCCGTAGCTTTATGCGAAGGAGGACCAACAAATTAATTTTTGAGCTAAAAAAAGTGGCTGGGATTTTCACTTAGAATTGTACTTTTAAGAAGTGAAATCTCCCAACCACCTTTTCCGCCATCTGGCGGATATATTAGTCGGACTACCTCAGAGAGATATCCGTTCCGTAAACCCGGAATAACGGTAAAAATTGTAAGGATCTCCTTACGTTTTTATTTTAGCATATAGGGAAAAAATAATCAACCCGCATTTATCTTTTTCCGCCAAGCCTCCGTCTCCGGTATTTTTCGCTGGAAAAGATCACTCGGGGTTTTGTAAATTGCACGGTTGGAAATTCGGGGAGCGTGGACACGTTAAGCTTTTTCCTGATTAGCCATTCAATTGCACGAATTTCTCCTTGCTCCGACGGCGTCACGAAAGAAATAGCATGGCCTTCCATGCCGGCTCTTGCGGTCCTGCCGATTCGGTGGACATAATCTTCCGCCTGCGAAGGCAAGTCATAATTTATAACCAATTCAACACCGGCTACATCAATCCCCCGTGCCATAACGTCGGTTGCCACGAGCACGCGGTATCTCCCGGTCCTAAAGCCCTCCAAAGCGCTTTTTCTCTGGGCAAAAGAGCAGTTTGAATGGGTTTCAGCCGCCGAATGCCCCATTCCTTTCACCGCCCTCACCAAACGATGCGCGCCGTATTTTGTTCTCGTGAATATAAGCGTTGATCCCTTGTACTGGTTCAAAACTTTTTCCAGCAAACGCACTTTTGCTTCTTTAGCTATGATAAAAATATCCTGGGAAACGCTGTCAACCGTCGTGCCGGCGGGAGCTATTTCAACACGGATTGGAAGCTTCATATTAGCCGACGCAATTTTCATAATTTCCGGAGAAATTGTAGCCGAAAAAAGCATCGTTTGGCGTTCCCTTGGAACCATTTTCAAAATTTCCGATATTTGCGGCAAAAAACCCATATCCAGCTTGCGGTCAGCTTCGTCAAGAACCAAAATATTTATATTTTTAAGATTAACTGTTTTTTGATGCAAATGGTCAATCAGACGCCCGGGCGTCGCCATAATAATGTGCGGGTTTCTCCGAATGGCTACTATTTGAGGTCCTATCGAGACTCCACCAATTAAAACCGCGGTTCTCAGACCGAGGGAATTGCCGACTTTGCGAAGTTCCACATCAATCTGCAGTGCCAGCTCTCGGGTCGGCAACAGTATCAATCCTATGCCCTTGGACACCGCCAAACGCTGGATCATAGGAATGCCAAAAGCTAAGGTTTTGCCCGTACCTGATTGGGCAATTCCCACAATATCCTTTCCTTCAATGGCAATGGGAATCGATTGATGCTGGATGGGAGTAGGAGTTGTATAATGGATTTTTTTCAAGATTTCAAGAATCCCCGGAACAATCCCCAGGCCATAAAAGCTTAAATTTGAATGTCGATTTGCGTTATCCATTTTTAACCTTACATTATATCTTACCTTGTCCGTCCGAAGCCTACAAGGCGAAGCCCCGCTCAGCGAGGCGAAGGAGGACCTTGTCCGTCCGAAGCCTACAAGGCGAAGCCCCGCTCAGCGAGGCGAAGACGGGGTCTTTTGGCGATTCTAATAAATTTAACTCTGAATAAAACCAATAATTTTTTGGATCAATTCGTCTTTTCCTTCGTTTGTTTTCGCGGAATACGGCAAGATGGACACATACGGCGCCTCTTTTTGAATTAATGAAAGTTTTTCTTCCGCGGCGACCCTCTCTAATTTATCAATTTTGTTCGCGATAATAACAACCTGATGCTTATTTTCTCCAAGAATTTTTAGCATTTCGCAATCAAGAACAGTCAAACCGACCTTAACGTCAATAATTAAAAAAACTGCTTTGGGCCTGACACTGGAACGCTCCACATACCAAAAAATTCTCTTAATTATTTTGTTGCGCTCCTTCATTGAACGCTTGGCATATCCATATCCCGGAAAATCCACTAAGTAAAAAGAATCATTGATGCGAAAAAAATTTGCCTCGCGGGTTTTTCCTGGAATCTTGCTTATTTTTGCAAGATCTTTTTTACCAACCAAAGAGTTAATTAAGCTTGATTTTCCCACATTGGAACGGCCAAAAAAAGCGACCTGCGGCAAATTGTCTTTCAAACCGTAATCGTCTCCAATAACCCCCTTAACAAATTCTGCCTTTGATATTTTCATATTTATACTTTATTCTTTATTCTGTCTTAATTCTACCAAAAAAACCGCCACAGTAAAAAACAATTTGCAATTTATTATTTTAGAATTCTAAAAACACAAAATGGGCCACACATAGAGCAATATTTCGCTTCTCTCAATTGCGGATTTTTTCTACATTCTTGCCTTCTTAATTCAATAAACTTTTTTTGGTCAATTGCATATTTCAGCATATCTTCCCAATTTAGTCTTCGTCTTGCTTTTGCCATTTTTAAATCTCTAAAAACTGCTTTTTTATTTCCTTTGGCAATATCTGCAATATGGGCAGCAATTTTAGTAACAATCGTTCCTTCTCTAACGTCATTAATGTCCGGAAGGCCAACATGCTCCTTTGGTGTAACATAACAAAGAAAATCTGCTCCTTTCCAACAAGCTAAGGCGCCCCCGATAGCACAGACAATGTGGTCATAGCCGATAGCTATGTCGGTTGGTAACGGACCTAAAACATAGAATGGCGCATCGTCGCAGTATCTTTTTTCCAATCGTATATTATTTTCAATATCATTTAAAGGAATGTGGCCGGGACCCTCAATCATTACTTGGCAGCCGGCCTCTTTTGCTTTTTTGGCAAGTTTTCCTAAAATTTTGAGTTCCTGAATTTGAGCTTTATCGGTGGCGTCGGCAATACAGCCAGGCCTTAAACCATCTCCTAAACTTAATGTCACATCGTATTTTTTAGCAATCTCTAAAATTTCGTCAAAAGATTCGTAAAGAAAGTTTTCTTTCTTGTGATATTTCATCCAGGCAAGTAAAAAAGAACCGCCGCGACTAACACATTTCATCACTCTATTTTTTATCAATGGAAAAGCTCTTTTTGTTACTCCTGCATGGACCGTTACAAAATCTACTCCGTCTTTAGCCTGTTTTTCGAGCACTCTAAGATAGATTTCCTTATTTAAACTCTCTATTTTCCCGGCTTCAATTACTGCTTGATAAATAGGGACAGTACCAAACGGAACAGGGCATTTCTCTATTAATGCTCTCCTTATTTTATCTGCATCTTTGGCAGTACTTAAATCCATTATTGTATCTGCTCCAGCCCCAATCGCTACTTTTAATTTTTTTACCTCTTCTTTCAACGTTGATTTTATCAGGGAAACACCAATATTAGTATTAATTTTTGCCCTCAAACCAAAACCAATCCCAATTGGCTCCAAATTCTTATGATTGATATTGGAAGGTATAACAATCAAACCTTTGGCAACCCGTCTTCTTAAAAGGTTAACATCTACGCCCTCGTCCCTGGCCACTCTTATCATTTCTCTCGTTGCTCGATTATTTTTTGCAAATTGAATTTGTGTCATAAATTTTCACTTTCGGCTGCTCCTCGCCGTAGTTTTAGCGAAGGCGGACTTAAATTTTAGGAAAAAATAACAATTAAAGCCAATATGGCTATATGAAGTACCTGATCAACACCTATTAATGATATGGTGAATAAAGATCCATCCATCTCCTGCTTTCTAAATCCTTTGAATTTTTCTAAAATCCAAAATTCAAAATTTCTTTTGTCAAAAATAACGTGGCTGGCAAAAACCAGCATCAGCCAGGAAAAATGCAAGTCGTATATTAAAAGCACCGGCAAAAATCCAATTGTATAAACGGCGCAATGGAAAAACAAAGCGATCCAGCTTTTGGATTTATTCATCCCCTCCCATCTCCACTGGAATATCCAGTCCATTAAAACATGGGTTATAAATAATGCCTCAAAAAGTGTTAGTGAATACATATTTTTAATTTCTGTCTAAAGTTTTAATAACTGATATTACTTCTCTAAGATTTTTAATAACCGCATCCGGTTTATAAATTCTTAAGACTTTTTTATCGTCTTTGCTCCACCATCCTTTCCAGTCGGCATTTAACCAAATTGTTTTTATTCCCAATCCCGAAGCTGCCACTAAATCTTCAGATACTTCATCGGCAATAAAAACTGTCTCGTTTGCTTTTACTTTAAGCTTTTTTAACGCTTCGTAATAAATTATTGCATTTGGTTTTCTCTCCCCAACTGCAGAAGAAATGATAAGGGCATCGAACAAATTTTCAATTTTATAATTTTGGATAACCTGCTTTAGCCACTCTTCAACATGATTTGATAAAATTCCGACCCTGTATTTCTTCTTCAGTTTTTTTACCACCTCAATATGCTCTCTCGGTATAAAGTGGCATTTAATCGTAATTTTAATTATTTCTTTCACCGGTATATCTTTACGGATAACTCTCCTTATATAAGTTTCGAAGTCTTTATCGTTTTTTATCCCCCCGGAAGACCGTAAAATATAAAATTGCCTCCAATAGGGATGGAATTTTTGCCAGTTAAAACCGAAGGGTTTCAAAATCGTATCTAACTTTTTTCCCCTATCTTTTGGAAATGTTGCGAAGACGTGCCCCCAATCAAAAAATATAGCTTTTATCATATATCCTTATCCTATCAAAAAATCGCCTTTTCGGCGACCTTTTTGGCGTTATATTGATTGATTTACGAAATCGAACAAATTAAATCATCTGATACCGGAGTTGATTATTTTTCTTCCTTGATTAAAAATAAACGCTTTTTGAAACCGCCGCGTTTTTTTCTTTTGGCGGCTTGAAGTTTTTTAATTTTAGGTTTTGACAATCCGATCTCTGAAGCTAAAACGTCAAGCAATTCCTGAACATCCACGATTTCATCAATAATTCCATCTTTATTCTTCGAATAGATTAATTCTTCGGCTTCTTCAAAAACTTTCTTTTTGAGTGCATTTAAAAATTCACTTTTCTTCAAAATCCTCACTGTTGGTTTCCAGCCGGCTTCTTTTATGATTTCGGGAATCCTGTCCCTTATTAATTTGTTATATTTCACAGCTTTTCTCATTCGGGTCTAAATTCTGATTATTCTTTATATTTATCTATAGTTTTCCTGTATTGTTTCCTTTATTGTTGATAATGTTTCTGATGCTGTCGGCGGCCTTCTTTCTTGAAAAGGAACATTCAGAAATTGAGCTATTTTTTCTCCAACGATTTTATCCTTCTTACTTTTATTTTTGAAGACAACCTCTTTTTCATTTTTTAGAATAAATAAAAGATCATATTCAAGGCGATAACCTCTCCCCTTGCGATTAGTGGTGTAATGTGCTTGAAAAGTTATTTCTTTAACCTGATCTAAATTATACTCTTCTTTCTTTGTTCCTATCAACCTCTTCCATAAAAATGTTATTTTCCCAATACTCTTATCAATAGAGATAGTAATAAAGGGACACAATAAAACAGCTAATAATCCTATTAAAATAAAAACTAATCCAAACCATAACGGCGGCTGTTCTTTAAAGATTTGGGGAGAAAAAACAATCAAAAAACCAACTATAGCGAAAAGAGCACCGAGAAAAATGGCTATTATATAATTTTCTTTTATAACCATTAAACCGCTGTTTTCTTGAATTATTTTCATAAATCAAATTTAGTTAAATTTTGTTTATTCTTTATCTTACCAAAAAATCGCCCGACCTGTAAGGTATAGGGCGACTTTTCAACTTCGGGCTAAATTTTCTCTAAGATTTTAAATTTAATTATTTTTTATATTTTCCGTCGTGGCCGCCGAGATAAAGATTAGTGTGCTTCCCTTTTGTCTTTTTAACAGGAAATCTTTTTTTGTTATCCTTTATTGTCATTTCCATCGCTTCATCAATATCCAAGTCACAGCTGTTTGCCAATACCGCCAGAAACCAGTATATATCGCCTATCGCATCTTTGACTTCTTGTTTATTTTCTTTCAGAACTTTTTTAAGTATTTCCGGATTTTGTTCCCACTTTACCAAATTGCGTAATTCGCCGACTTCCTCTACTATTCCCAATAAAATATCTTTGGGGTTATAAAACTGACTCCAATTTCTGTCATCGGTGAACTTTTTAATTTCTTTTTGATATTTATTCATAGATTTTAACTTCGGACTAAATTTTAATTATTTTATATATTTTTTAATAATACCTAAAATTAAATTGAATCTTGGAACTTTTTTGACATAATCTTCATATTCTTTTCCGAATTTTTTAACGCAGAATTTATCTTCGTCCCAACCTGCGATGTAAAAAATGGCCATGAATGGAATTCCTAAAACTAAAACTAGCCAATGTTGAGATATCATTACAAACGAAAATCCCAATAACATGCCGGCGAGATACTGAGGATGTCTTACAAATGAGTAAATTCCAGTTGTAACTAATTTTGTTGTTTCTACATAACCTTCACCTTCTGGAACTTTTCCTTGTTTTTTAAAAATATTAACCGGAAACCATCCCAAAAAACCTGATAATATCAACAAAATTATTCCAAATATCTTTAAAAGAAGATTTTGCCCGTAATTGAAAAAAATAATAAAAGCTGAGATTAAAGCTATCCCAAAAATAAGCAATAAAATATGAAAAACCTGGTGAATAATAGTATTAGGACATTTATTTTCCATTTTCGGCTTAAATTCCTGCCCGTACCGAACCCGCAGGTTCTGGTGTGGAGGCGAAGAGAATTTCGTTCTCTTCTTTACCTACCGAAGCTTCAGCTAAGGTGGAGAAGAAGGAGTCTTCTTCGACTTCGCCCCGCCACTGCGGGGCTTGGTGGTTGATTATTTTTCTTCTTTTTCTTCACTTATTAATTCCATGTCCTGACCACAACAAACCAACGTTCCCCCACCCACTTTGGTGACAACAACTTCGTTTCCGCAAACATTACATCTATATTTTTCATTAGTATTTTTAACTGCCATATGTTTTTTAATTAATTTTCCTGTTCCGTGTCGGGCTTCGCTCCGGCGCGGGCTTCGACTTTATCTATTCTACCAAAAAACCGCCTGATTGGCGATTTTTTTGCGAGCTTTTATTATTTTATCTTTGGTTGTCTTCTCCTTTTTCTCTTCTTCTTCGCCATTCTATCGCGCCTTTTTTGTGTATGCCATCCTGTGCCCATTTTTTTTATTATCTTTTTATATTATACCTATGACCTTTATTTTATCCTACTGCGTCCGTCCGAAGCTCGCAAGCGAAGGAGGACTTTGTCCGTCCGTAGCTTTATGCGAAGGAGGACCAAAAAACCGCCTGAATGGCGATTTTCTGAAGATAGCTGCGGGGGTTGGATTCGAACCAACATACATAGCTCCAGAGGCTATAGCCCTACCATTAGACGACCCCGCAATGGTTCGATAAACTCACCACAAGTTTTTACACTTTTAGGTATTTTCTGACGGCGATGGC
>CAYHBF010000084.1:0-7221 GCA_964354835.1 uncultured Candidatus Saccharibacteria bacterium | reverse complement strand
AATTCTTTTTGTTTTTTGGTTAATTTCTTTGGCGTTTTTACAACCAACTCTACATATAAGTTTCCTCTTCCATAACCTGAAAAGTGAGGAATCCCTTTCCCGGAAATTCTCAAAATCTTCCCCGATTCAGTCCCTGAAGGAACCGCCAAGAGTATTTTTTGGGGGTACTCAGCATCCTTTCCTTCAAGAGTGGTCATCTCAATTTCATCTCCCAAGGATGCTTGAGTAAAAGAAATTGGAACTGAAACATACAAATCGTCCCCTTTTCTTTGAAAACTTGGATGTTTTTTGACAGAAATCCGGGCATATAAATCTCCGGGTTTTCCTCCCTTTTTGCCCGCCTCACCCTTGCCATCAATTTTTATTATCTGATTTGTATCTACTCCGGCCGGTATCCAAAATTTAATATTTTCTTCACCTTTTATTCTTCCTTCTCCCCGACAAACATTACATATCTTTTCTGGCCGATACCCCTCACCGCCACACTCAGGGCACGTTGTATATTGGGTGAAAGAACCAAAAAATGTCCTTTGAATTCTTTGAACCTGGCCGGTGCCCCGGCAGGAAAAACATTCTTTTACTTTCGTTCCCGGTTCAGCTCCAGTACCCTGACAACGAGAACAACTAATGTATTTTTGTAAGGTTATTATTTTTTCTTTTCCTCTTAAAGTGTCTTCCAGAGGAATTTCAACGTCAATTTCAATGTCTCTTCCTTTTTTAAAATCTTTTTTTCGCGAGGGTGTCCCGAAACCAAACATCTCTTCCATTATGTCGCCTAAATCACCGAAATCAAATTCAAAGTCAGCATTAGGCTTTCCCCAAGCCCATTGAAAATCAAAACCTGGTTCAGCTCCCGTAGCTCCACCTTCAAAAACCTGGCCGAATCTGTCGTATTGATCTCTTTTTTCCTTGTTCGACAAAATCTGATAAGCCTCATTTATTTCTTTGAACTTTTTCTCGTCGCCACCTTTATCCGGATGATATTTATGAGCTAATTTATAAAAGGCCTTTTTAATTTCTTCGGGTGAAGCGCTGCGGGAAACGCCTAAAATTTGATAGTAATCCTTTGCCATAATTATTTTTCTTTATATTTTCCTTCCTCGGGCTGCGGTCCTTCTTCCGGCGGTCCGCCAGCTGGCGGATTTTGACCGCCTGCTGCTTTGTACATTTCGGCCCCAACCTTCTGAATTATTTGTGATAATTCCTGTGTTTTATTTTTTATGTCCTCTATATTATCACTATCTTTTACTTTCTTCAATGCTTCAATCTTTTCTTCAATTTCTTTCTTTATTTCAGCAGACACTTTATCTCCGGCTTCTCTCAAAGCTTTTTCGCTGGTATAAACTAAATTGTCGGCTAAATTTCTTGCCTCAATTAATTCTCTTTTTTTCAAATCTTCTTCGGCGTGTAATTCAGCTTCTTTTTTCATTTTTTCAACATCTTCTTTTGACAAACCAATTGAACCTTCAATTTTAATCGACTGCGATTTCCCGGTCGCTTTATCCTTTGCCGTTACGGTCAAAATTCCATTAGCATCAATATCAAAGGCAACCTCAATTTGGGGAAGCCCTCTGGGAGATGGCGGAATCCCGTCCAGAATAAATCTTCCGACAGACCTGTTGTCAAACGCCATCGGTCTTTCTCCCTGTAAAATATTAATTTCTACTGATGGTTGATTGTCGGCAGCGGTTGAAAAAATCTGAGTTTTGGCAGTGGGAATAGTTGTATTTTTGGAAATCATCGGGGTATTTATTCCACCTAAAGTTTCTATTCCCAAAGAAAGCGGTAAGACATCCAGGAGCAAGACGCTTTTAATTTCGCCTTCTGGCGCTCTTCCTTCTTTCTGCGCTCGCAAAATCTCAGCTTCAATAGCTGCTCCCATTGCCACCACTTCTTCGGGATTAATTGATTTATTGGGCTCCTTGCCAAATAAATTTTTGACCGCTTCTCTGACAGCCGGGATTAAAGTAGTTCCACCAACTAAAACAATTTCATTAACTTCAGATTTGGAAAGTTTTGACTCTTCTAAGGTTTTTTTTGTTCTTTCAATGGACCTTTCAATCAAATCTCTTCCTAAATTCTCAAATTGAGCTCTTGATAATTTATAAAGAAGATGTTTTGGTCCGGTGGTATCGGCAGAAATAAAAGGAAGGTTAATCTCTGTTTCCAATACTGAAGACAGTTCAATTTTGGCTTTTTCAGCCGCCTCCCTTATTCTTTGTAAAGCTAGGGGGTCTTTTGACAAATCAATCCCCTGCTCTTTTTTAAATTGTTCTACCACCCAATTAATTATTCTCTGGTCAAAATCTCTTCCGCCCAGGTGAGCCTCTCCTCCGGTCGCCACCACTTCAACGGTATCGGGAGCTAAATTCAAAACTGTAACGTCAAAAGTTCCACCCCCAAAATCATATACAACAACCTTTTCTGCTTTCTTTTTGCCAAATCCGTAAGACAAAGCAGCGGCTGTTGGCTCATTAATGACTCTCAAAACATTGAAACCTGCAATTTCTCCAGCCGTTTTGGTCGCTTTTCTTTGCGAGTCATCAAAATTAGCCGGACAGGTAATGACAACATCACTAACCTTTTCTCCTAATTTTTCTTCGGCATCTAATTTTATTTTCTGCAGTATCTGGGCTGAAGCTTCAATAGGGGTTAACCATTTATCACCCAATTTCACTTCCACCCCGCCATCGGCTCTTTCTCTCGTTTCATAAGATAAAAGTTTTAACTCTTTCTGAACTTCAGGGTCAGAATACCTTCTTCCGATAAACCTTTTTACGGAGTGAATGGTATTTTTGGGATTGGTAATTGCCTGCCTTTCAGCTAAAATTCCGACCAATCTCTCGCCGTTTTTTGCCAAAGCAACAATCGAGGGTATTAGTATTGAACCCTCTCGACTTTCAAGACATTTTGGCTCGCCTTGAATAATGGAAGCCATCTTTGAAATTGATGTACCTAAATCGATGCCTAAAATTTTACTCATAGTTTTGTTAATTAAAAATTAATTATTTCTACGAATTTTTTATTTTTTAAATTTTATTTATTTTTCTACTTTAAATCCTATTCCTTCCTCAGGCATTTCCGGTGTTTTAGCTTCTTCAATCTTGCCAAACTTTTCTTCGTATTTTCTAACATTTTCTTGAAGAGCCTTAATCATTCTTTTTACATGTCCCGGACTCATAATTACCCGGGAGGCCAACATTCCTTCTGGAGGCGCAGTTAAGAAAAAATCTAAGATAAACTCCTCTTTCGTATGAAGAATCTGCATCATATTTGAATAATTACCCTTCAAATCCTCATCTTTTGCTTTAATTTTAATTTCTTGTTGCATTGCTTGTTGCATTGTTTTATTACATTTTTTTATATTCCTAACGACCTTTTTATTTTGAAATTTTTACTCCCGCACAAATTTTGCTAGAAATTTCTATAACCTTTATCCCACATTCTGCGGGATTTCGGTTTTACTTTGAAACCTTAACTTTCGCCGGCCTTAATAAGCGGCCGTTTGATTTATATCCTTTTTGGATTTCCTCTACAACAGTACCGGGTTCCATACCTTTAATTTCCACCTCCTCTACCGCTTCCATATATCTAGGGTCAAATTTCCATTGCTCATCCGAAGCTTTATGCGAAGGGGAGTCCCCTAATGATTTTATTTCTTCCACTCCTAAGCTTTTCAGGAAGTCCTGAAATTGGATTTTTATCTGCATAAAACCTTGAATAATCTTTTCAACCCTTTCTTTCTCCTGCCCGCTTAAGTTTTCTGAAAGAAAATTTTGGCGGGCAATTACCTCAAAATTATCCATAAGAGGCAGAATTTCTAAAATAAATTCCTCTCTGGCATAATTTATCAACTGTCCGATTCTCTCCATCTCTTCTTTTTTGTAATTTAAAAAATCCGCCCGCTCCCTCTGCCAGCCTGAAAGATATTCAGCCGCTTTCTTTTCGCATTCCTCCAATTCCCGAGTGTCAGCGATGGGGGAAGAAGAAAGTTTACTTTCTTCGCCCTGTTTTTTAAATTCTTCTTGGCTCGCCGTAGTCCCGCTTTGCGGGACGGAGGCGGCCTGTTTTTTTTCATCCATAATTAAAAATTATCCAATAATTTTACGTTCGAAGAGTAAACGCTCTTCTCTCGCTTCGCAGTTCTAAGAGTGACTACTCTTCTCTCGCCCCAGCTAAAGCTTCGGCTAAAGAAGTAATTAAACTTATATTTTTATCATAAGCCATTCTTTTCGGCCCCAAAATTGATATAACGCCCTCCTCGCCATTCGGCAAACGATAACGGGAAGAAATTACGGCAAAATCTTTTGCTTTTGGCAAAGGATTTTCCTTACCTATATATACACTAATATCGGAATTGTCTTTTAACTCATCAATATGATTCTCGAAAGTTTTTAAAAAATTAGTAAAACTTATAAGAAAGTCTCTTTCTTCAAACTCCGGCTCTTTCAAAACTTCTTCCCAACCCTCTATCCAAAAAAGATTTTCTTTTTCTAAATAACTTAAAGTCAAAGCTCGCGTTTCTTCAGCTACGTGTCTGGTCAAAGACTGGATAAATTTAAAAGTATCTTCAACTTCACTTTCAAACCAATCCTCGACTCCGGATTCTTTGGGCTCTTTTTCTAATAACTCGTCTACAAAAAGTCTGTAACCTTTGTCAGTTGGAATTCTGCCGGCTGAAGTATGGGGCTGCAAAAGGAAACCCTTATCGGTCAGTTTTTGCATTTCAATTCTGATAGTCGCCGGCGAAATACTAAAATCATACTTTTTTTCAAGCAATTGAGAGCTCACCGGCTGAGCAGAATTAATGTATTCTTTTACTATCAAGTCTAATAATTTTCCCTGGCGTTCCGTAATTTTCATACCCATTTATTGTAGCAAAGCCCAGATTAGCAGTCAAGAGCTGAGAGTGATGATCGTTGCTTTTCCAGATAAAAAAAGAGTCCGTTTAAGTCGGGCTCATCTTATATTTTGATTTAGGATGGATAAATTCCTTGATTTGCCATCCAGACCTCATAAATACTGGTTAATAACCCTAGAATTCCCAAAATAAAACAAGTCAAAGAAATTATCTTAAATGCTTGCCTTTTTTCACTTCTGAAAAATTTTCTATCAGAAAGAGTAAACCAAATTGTCACATATATTAAACCTTGAAACATCCCTCCAGCCAAAAAAACTAAAACCCATTTCCAGTTATAATGGATTTTCTCTATATAAACCCATCCCCCGTAATATTCTCCTTGGCTATCAGTTATTGAAGAAAAAGAGAGCCAGGAAATATCTCTCACCTCTCCCCCTAAAGTCTTTGCCATAATTATATGACCTAACTCATGGACAGGCACAATCCCAACAATTAGCAAAAAAATCACTATTCCTAAAATTACCTTTTTCATTTTCAATCCCCCTTCCTTTCATTTTCTCCGAAATCAAGTACCGATTTTTTTCCCTCCTGAAAATATTGCTATAAGTTAAAGTGCTCGTCTTAATTCTCCCTACTTTTCACCTCCAGGAAAATTAAGATTTTATATTATAACAACTTATTAGAAATTTATCAATTATTGATAGTTTACTATATCTTTATAATCAATTCTGTTAAAATAGAATAATGTCTCAAATCCTAAAGAACAAAAAACTCTTATTTTTAATAATAATTTTAGCTGTTGCTTCCTTTTTCAGATTGTGGCAAATCACTCGCCTGCCGGGAGGCCTTTTTCCAGACGAGGCGGCAAATGGCCTAGATATAGTAAATTATATTTTTCAAGGCCATCACAGCCCATTTTTTGAACGGGGTTTAGGCAGAGAGGCTCTTTTTTTCTATTTACAAGCGGTGAGTGTGGCTTTATTTGGAATCGGCGTTTGGCAACTTCATCTTGCTTCTGCTTTAATCGGAATCCTAACCGTTGTTGCCACCTGGTTTTTAGCCAAAAATTTATTTAATGAAAGAGTGGCTTTTTTTACCAGTTTTTTCATGGCCACCTCTGCCTGGCATACTATCCTTTCCCGGACTGGCTTTAGGGCAATTTTAGTTCCACTTTTAGCTACTTTGTTTTTTTATTTTGCCTATTTAACTTTTAAGGAAGAGTCTGAAAAAAAGCGCGGATTATTTGCAATTTTAGCTGGGCTCAGTCTTGGTTTAGGATTCTATACTTATATTTCTTTCCGAGCAATGTTTTTGATTGTCGGCCTTTTATTTATTATCATTGCTTTGATTCACCGAGGAATTTTTAAAAAATTCTGGCGAGAAATGATTATCGGCCTAGTCTCAATGCTTTTGATTATGACTCCTTTGATTATTTATTTTATTAAGCATCCTGATTCTTTTGTCGGTCGAGCCGGCTATACATCTATTTTTAATCCCGATTTAAATCAAGGTGATATTTTGGGAACCTTTTTAAGTGTTTTAAAAAAAACTTTTTTAATGTTTTTTACTGAAGGGGATTTGAATTGGCGTCATAATGTTTCCGGTTTTAGCATGCTAAATCCATTAGTTGGTTCCATTTTTGCCCTTGGTTTTCTTTATTCCCTTTTAATTATCTTTCGAAGATTCATTAAGATAAAAGTTTCTCGAGAAAAATCGTCGGAAGACTATTTTAAATATTTGTTTTTAGTCGTCTGGTTCTCAGGCATGCTGGGACCCGAACTTATGTCGGCCCAAGCAATTCCCCACGGGCTCAGAGCCATCGGGGCAATGCCGGCGGTATTTTTCTTCCCGGCAATCATTCTCGATTTTTTCTGGCAAAAAACTGTCTTGAGATTTAACAATAAGACTATTTTTAGCGTCATTTTAGGAATAATTTTGGGTATGAGTTTGATTTACGACGGTTACTTGTATTTTGGAGTCAGCGCTCATTCACCCGATTTTTATTATGCCTATCGGTCTGATTTAACAGTCACTAGCGATTATCTGAATGAACGCAATCTCAAAGAAAAAACTTATTTAGTCTTAGACGACTATTCAGTTCAGACCCCCGAATTTCTAACCGCAAAATATAATCAGCCCTATATCTTGCTTAATCCGGAAAAAAGTTATGAGGTTTCACCGCAACCAGGCGATCAGATTATTTTTACCCAATCAACGATTTTCGACACCATAAAATTTGAAGAATACCACCCTGAAACCAGATTAATAAAGCGGGAGTTTAACAAATTTGGCGAAGAAATTATGAGAATTTATGAATACTAATATGAACAGCAAAAAAATCCTGTTAACATTGGCTATGG
>CAYHBF010000083.1:0-2859 GCA_964354835.1 uncultured Candidatus Saccharibacteria bacterium | reverse complement strand
CTTAGTCCAAAGAAATTAAAAATTTCTTTTTCGGTTTCCAAAATTGAATTTGCGTGATTATGATTTTTCAAACCGAGAAATCCAAGGATAAACCTGGCCATACTTTCTCTTCTAATAGCTTTAAAATAAAAAAAGGCTATTACTAAGGTAAAAAGCAAAAATATTACGCTAAAGATTATTAATAAGTTTTGCGAAGGGAAACCAATTTTATAAAGAAAAAATAAAATTCCCAAAAAAACAACCACCAAATTAGCGGAGTACTCTAAAATCAAATCTATAAATCCCGAAGCTATTCCTTTTAACCAAGGTACTGATTTTTTTTCTTTTAAAGCATATGCGCGAAAAACTTCAGCACCCAAAACCAGAATCGGAGCCAAAAACATTATTGAATAACCGGCTATACAGGGTTTTAAAAGGTCCTTAAAAGAAATTTTGATTTCTTCGCCCTTTAAAATCTCTTTCCATTTCCAGGTTCCAATTATTGCCATCAGTACTGTCAGGCCCAGAATTATTAATCCTTGCCAGCCAGTAAAAGATGAAAAAGCATTTTTTATAGCTTGCCAACCGATAAATTTTAAAATCCAGATAAATAACCCTAATCCAACCAAAAGAGAAAGTAAAAAAAGTAGGAATTTTTTCATGTTTTGTTTATAACATATTATACTCTTTTCCTGCCTTAAAATAAAATAGTCGAAGATCTATTTTTTAAGAGGTATTCATCAAGCTATAGTGAATATTTTTAAAATTTGAATTTTCATAAATTTTAAGTTAAAATAATTTTAGAAAATTATGAGCAGGACGATTTATCAAAGTTTATCAAAAAAAGAGATTGGAAATTGGCAAAAAGAAAAAAATAAAGAGTGGGGGAAAAACGCTGATTTTTGGGTTAAAATTATTCGAAAAAATTTAGACCCCTATAGATTAAAAGTTACAAATAAGGCTATTTTAGAGACATTAAATGGGAAAAAAAATATTAAAATTCTTGATGCCGGATGTGGCGAAGGATATCTTTCGCGTCTTTTAGCTAAAATGGGGCATCAGATATGGGCAATAGATTTCTGCCCAAATTTGATAAAAGCTGCTGAAAAATTGGAGGAAAAAGAGTTTTTAGGAATTAAATATCTTTTAGGAGACTTTCAGAAAACAAATTTCCCCGCTTCTTTTTTTGACGTGATTATTTCACACCAAACTATTAATGAAATTAAAAAACCCGAAAGGGCTTTTAAAGAATTTTATAGAATTCTTAAAAAAAGAGGCAGAATAATTCTACTTTTTTTGCATCCTTGTTTTGAAATTGATCCTAAAAAATATTTTCAAAAAATAAAAATTGAGAAATCTTATTATTTAGTCTCGGGAATAAAATCACCTTCTCCTTACTTTTATTTACACTTACCCCTCTCAGAATGGATTGAATTATTATCAAAATCTGGATTCTTAATCGAAAAAATTAAAGAACCTCATCCTCCTCTAAGTCTCATTAAAAAAGATAAATGGTGGAAAGGAAAATTCAAAAAACCTCTCTTTATCTTAATTAGCGCGGTCAAAAAATAATTTTTTTTGGAAGAAACTTTTTCTCCATTTCTTCCATTAATTCAAGTAAAGTTTGGTCGTCTATAAATTCTCTCATTTGTTCATACCAAGCTAAAATTGGGAATTTTCTATTTTGCTTAAAATATTGAAGAGCTTGTAAGTAAGTGACTAACCAATAAACTTGATTTACAAATTTTCCTTCCGGCATCTGTCTTTTTTTACAGTCATTCCAGAATTCAAAGATTTCTTTCTTGAGACTGACTGGTAGTTCTGAGGTAATTTTTTTTAGTGCTTCTCTTTCTTTTTCATAATCTTTAAAAAATCTTTTTTCTTTTTCTTTCTGCAAAAATCTCGGCCATCTTTCTAATGTCTTTTTTACGTTATTGTTCGGAACGATTCCGTCATAAGGAGTAGTATCGCCGGCATATACCTCACAAATTTCATAAACTAAGCTCATTTTAATTAATTTTTCTAAATTTAATCTTTTTTTCTGGCCCAGAATCCAACTAGCTATTGTTAATAAAAAAATATGTTCAGCTATCGTTTCTGGGTTTTTAACGTTTCGAAGCGCCCAGCCGGTCCTCGGCATGGTTTTTAATTTACCAATTTCTAATAAAAATTTTAATTCTCCATCTACTTTTTTCTTTCCATAAAAATTTTTTTCTATTTTATCTAAAAAATTAATTAAAACCTGGTTATCTACTATATCTTCTACCTCTTCCCACCATCCAGTTACTGGAGTATTGGGTTTTGAACCCCAATATTCCAAAGCTTGTAATAATGTTTCTACTTTATCCCCTTGTTTAACAAACTTTCCTTCTCGAGTTGCCATTCTTTCATATTCTAACCAACAATTCATTATTTCTTTTTTTAAATTGGGTTTTAAAAATTTTGTTAATTTTTGAATTGAATATTTTTCTTTTTTAAATTTCACACTGTCTCTTTTTTTCTTCATTTTCAGAGGTAATCTAATCCATCTCTTCAAAATTTCTCTTCTCTTTTTAATATCTTTTGGCAATAATCCCCAATAGGGGGTCATATCGCCAACAAAAACCTCACAAAGATCGTGAACAAGGCTTATTTTAATAATTTTTTCCAGATTAAGTTTAGGTCTTACTTTCTGAGCTAAAATCCAATTCATTACAGCCACACGAAAAATATGTTGTCCAATCGTCTCGGGATTTTTAATCCCCAACCAAACCCAACCAGTTCTTGACATCTTTTTTAATTTTCCGATTTCAATGAAAAAGTTAAGAAGGTTTTTCACGTTGATACAAAAAAATCAGGTGTTACCCTGATTTTTTATATCATAAATTTCAATAGATTTCA
>CAYHBF010000082.1:0-3669 GCA_964354835.1 uncultured Candidatus Saccharibacteria bacterium | reverse complement strand
AACGCCGTCTCTGGTATCGATTCGTCCCGAGACCAAAACAATTTTATTTTCCTGAAAGACGGCAGGATTTCTTTCGATTATTCCGGGAAAAACAACAACTTCAATTTTATCATCAAGGTCTTCTAATTTCATAAAGAGCATTGGTTTGCCGTTCCTGGTGATAATCTTTTTGATGGAAGAGACGACCCCGCCAATTTTAATTGTCCTTCTGGTCAAATTGTTTTTTACTTTAGCAATACTTAAACATTTCTTTTCCAAGATTTGTTTAAAATCTTCTATGGGATGACTTGTTACAAAAAGTCCCAATAGCTCCTTTTCCCAGCTTAATTTTTCGGTTTTTGTTACAGGATTAGTTGTGGTAAGCCGAAAATCAATATTAAGATTAATTCCGTCGTCAAAGAGACCCATTTGCCCATTAGCTTTCGTTTTTTGATTTTCCCTGGCCGTTTCCAGTAACCTTTCAAGATTGAACAAAAGTTGATTTCTTTCGGCTAATTTATCAAAACAACCCGATTTGATTAAGCTTTCCAATGATTTTTTATTTAAATCTTTTGAATTTACTCGGCTGACAAAGTCAAAAATTGAATGATAGGGCCCTGAGCCCTTTCTTTCTTTGACGGTAGCCTCAACTACGTTATGCCCGACATTTTTTATAGCCGTTAATCCAAAACGAATTTTACTGGGTGGGACAACGGTAAAGTTTTCCAGACTTTCATTTATATCCGGCGGCAACACCTCAATACCCATTTTTTTGCACTCTCCAATTAAAAAACCAATTCTTTCGACATCGACCTTTTCCGAGGTCAAAAGAGAGGCCATAAATTCTGCCGGAAAATGGGATTTTAAATAGGCGGTCTGATAGGCAATGATGGCGTAAGCTGTAGCGTGAGAACGATTAAAAGAATAGCTGGCAAAAGGTTCAATCCAGTGCCATATTTTTTGAGAAACCGACCCCTCGATTTCGTTCTTTTTGCAACCATCGATAAATTTTTCTTTTTGGGACAGAAGAAGTTTTTTTATTTTCTTTCCGATGGCTTTTCTCAAGACGTCTGCCTGAGACAAAGAAAAACCGGCCAGCTCCTGAGCGATTTTCATAATTTGTTCCTGATAAACCGGAATGCCGTAAGTTGATTCTAAAATTAGTTTTAATTTCGGATGCAGATATTCCACTTTCTTTTTCTGAAGTTTTCCATCAATGTAGTCTGGAATGAGTTGCATTGGGCCCGGTCGGTAAAGTGAAACCATGGCAATGATGTCTTCCAGTCCGGTGGGTTTTAATTGTTTTAAATATCTTTGCATGCCGTCCGATTCCAGCTGGAAGATACCAACTGTTTCTCCCTTTTGCAAAATTTTATAAGTAGCCTTATCGTCAAAGGGAACATCTTCGATGTTAATTTTTTTACCCTGAACTTTGTAAATGCGGGACATGGTATCTTCAATAATGGTTAGATTTTTCAGCCCCAAAAAATCCATTTTTAAAAGACCCAAATCTTCAATTGCTCCCATTTCATATTGGGTAACAATAGTCGTATCGTCTTGAGTGGGATGCTGTAAAGGAACGATTTCGTCTAAAGGTTCGGCTGAAATAACCACTCCGCAGGCATGAGTGGAGGCGTGGCGGGCTACCCCTTCTAATTTTTTGGCAAAATCAATTAGTTTTTTAGCCTGAGGATCGCTTAAATAAGCTTGGCGAAATTCATCGACCTTAGCCAGTGTTTCATCCAGAGTCAAACCAAAGGGAATCATTTTAGCGGTCCGGTCGCAGTAGCTGTAGCTGTATTTCAGGGCTCTCCCAACGTCTCTTATCACCGCTCTTGAAGCCATCGTTCCAAATGTAATGATTTGGGCCACTTTTTCCCGTCCATATTTCTGAGCCACATATTCTATTACTTCATTTCTTCTCCTGTCAGTGAAATCAAGGTCAATATCGGGAAGAGAAATTCTTTCCGGATTTAAAAACCTTTCGAACAGAAGGTTATATTTTAACGGGTCAACATTGGTGATGTTAAGCAGATAAGCAACCAGGGAGCCTCCAACCGAACCTCTGCCCGGTCCCACCACAATCCTATTGTTTTTTGCCCAATTAACAAAATCCTGGACAATCAAAAAATAAGAAGCAAATCCGGTCTGTTTTATCACTCCCAACTCAAAATTTAACCTGTCTAAAATTTCTTTCCCCGGTTTTTCTCCGTATCTTCTTTTTATTCCCTGATAACAGAGTTCTTCTAAATATTCATCAGGGCTTTTACCGACGGGAGTATCAAATTTTGGTAATTTAACTTTACCTAATTCAAATTGAAAATTACAATTTTTTACAATTTTTTGAGTGTTTTCGATTGCTTCCGGCAGTTCTTTGAAATCTTTCAACATTTGTTCCGGCGACCTCATTGAAAAGTCATCTTCTTTTAAAGTCAATCTTTCCGGATCACCGGGGTCGGCTCCGGTATTAATGAGCATTAAAATGTCTTGCGCTTCGGCATCTTCTGGTTTTAGATAATGAACGTCATTTGTAGCCACCAAAGGAATGCCTAATTTTTTTGCAATTGAAACTATCTCCGGATTAGCAACATTCTGGTCGTGAGAATTTGGGTGATATTGGATTTCTAAATAAAAATTATCAGGGCCAAAAATATTTTGATAGCGCAAAGCAACTTCCTCGGCCTCATCCATTTCTTTAGCTAAAATCTTTTGTGCAATTTTCCCGGCCACACAGGCGGATAAACAAATCAAGCCCTGGGAATGTTTTTTTAATAAATCTTCGTCAATTCTCGGTTTATAATAAAAGCCCTTCAAATGGGCTTCAGTCAAAAGTTTAACCAAATTTTTATAACCCTGTTCATTTTTGACAAGCAAAACCAAATGGTATCTCTTATCGTCAATATTCGGCCTCTCCTGAGTCATTTTATCAAAGGCTAAGTACATTTCAGCGCCGATTATTGGTTTAATTCCCTTTTCCTGAGCTTTTTTATAGAGTTCCACCGCGCCATAAATATTTCCGTGGTCAGTTAAAGCCACCGAATCCATTCCAAGTTTTTGGACATAATCTAAGAGTTCGTCAATTTTCGGCAAACCATCAAGCAAACTATAATGGCTATGAACATGGAGATGGGTAAATTTCATGTTATATTAGTATAATATGAAATATCCGAATCTTCAAGAGGAAAAAAAATTATGGAAAAAGGGTTTCAAAAGAGTGGCCTGCCTGGATGAAGCCGGAAGAGGACCTTTAGCAGGGCCCGTAACGGCAGCAGTTGTTGCCATTAAACCAGGTTTCAGGTTTCAAGTTTCAGGTTTCAGGAATATTAAAGATTCAAAAAAACTTACCCCTGAGAGACGTGAAAGATTTTACCGGATTCTAATAAAAAATCCAGCAATCGAGTGGGGGATAGGTAAAGTTTCAGAAAAGATAATCGATAAAATTAATATTTTGGAGGCAACCAAATTAGCAATGAAAAAAGCTATAGCAAAGCTAAAGAAAAAACCCGATTTTTTAATTCTTGATGGCAATTTTAAATTAGATTTACCAACTTGTGGTGAGCAAAGTCGAACCATTCTCCAAAAATCAATTGTTAAAGCAGATGAGAAAGTTTTTTCTTGCGCAGCAGCTTCAATTTTAGCCAAAGTCAGCCGGGACAGAATAATGCAAAAATACCATCTAAAATACCCCCG
>CAYHBF010000081.1:0-1668 GCA_964354835.1 uncultured Candidatus Saccharibacteria bacterium | reverse complement strand
GAAACGTCGTCTCCCGGGCTGACCAAACTCGTTAGAAGATGAGCATACAATGTTATTACCCCATTAGGATGTAAAATTGTGAGATGATTTCCAAATCCCCCTAAAGCGCTTCTTAAACGAGAACTGGTTAATTTGACTTTTAAAACCTTTCCTCCGGCAGCAGCATAAACCGGTTCGCCGCAATTCCCTCGCGACAAATCAACGGCGTTATACCAGTGCAGCCCCTGGGTAATTCTGTAAGGCGGTAAAAGCGGGCTGATAAAATAATTTGAGGCCAAAGGAACTTGAGTTTGAGCGGAAACGTATTTTACAGGAGGTGGCGGTATTACTCCTCCCGGAATAATTAGAATATCACCAATATAAATGTCTCCTTCCGAAGAAAGTTCGTTAAAAGCGAGGATTTCTTCTACTTTGGCTTTATATTTTTGGGCAATTTCTGAAGTGATATCGCCTGATTTAACGTAATGGATTACTCCGGAAACCGGCGGAATTACTAATTTTTGACCGGGCTTGATGGTTGAGCTCTTATTTAAATCATTAGCCCACAGAATAGTGTTTAGGGAAATGTTAAATTTTTCAGCCAAAGACCAAAGACTATCCCCGGATTCAACTATATATTCAACAATTATCTTCTGAACATCTTCGGGCTCGGATTCTCCGGTCAGAGCCCCCAAAATCTGAGGGGTGACTATCGTCGGCGGACAAATTTCCATTAAACTGTTTTTTTGAACCAAAAGAAAATCCGGCGATTCTATTTGCGGTTTTTTGGAGGGATCAATAAATGAGCTTAGAGAAGATTTTTCAGATAAAACCTTGGGTGAGTTGGTCAAAAAAGAAAAATCCCTTTGATTAGCGAGGGATTTAAACAAGATACCAGAGCCAGAAATTAAAACCAAAAACAAAATCACTGAAATTACCCTTAAACAACAGAAGGGGCCCTTAAAAGATCCCTTTAAAATTTCTTTAACTTTCCTTCTTAACATTCTTCCTTTAGAATACGAAACCCAAAAGGAGAAGTCAAGCCCCGTAGTGAAATTTCTACTCGCTTCGCGATATTATCCCGCTAAAAGCGGGGCTGTCGAAATTCTACTACGGGGCAAGCCCTCCTAAATTTTTATATTTTATAATTAATTCTTTGTAGTAAGATAAATAAATGGATTTAACTTCCGAGGTTGTTATTCAAGAAATATTCAAGAAGTACCGTCTCCGACCTTCAAAAAGATTCGGCCAAAATTTTTTAATTGATAAAGGAGTTTTAAAAAAGATTATTGAGGCAGCAAATATTCGACCAGAAGATATTGTTTTGGAAATCGGGCCAGGACTTGGCGCCTTAACGGTTGAATTAGCTAAAAAAGTTCACCCCGTTAAATCGTTACGAAGTAAATTTAACGGGGCAGGAAAGGTTATCGCAATAGAAAAAGACCCTAAAATGGTAGAAATTTTAAAGGAAACCTTAAAAGACTTTCAAAACGTAGAAATTGTTCAAGGAGACATTCTAACGATTCCAAATTCTAGATTCCAAATTCTAAACCCAGATAAAGTTGTGGCTAATCTTCCTTATTATATTGTTTCTCCGGTTATTAGAAAGTTTTTAGAAAGCGAATTCCCGCCCAAAGAGATGATTCTAATGGTTCAAAAAGAGGTAGCCCAAAGAATTTGTCCTAAACC
>CAYHBF010000080.1:0-1782 GCA_964354835.1 uncultured Candidatus Saccharibacteria bacterium | reverse complement strand
TAATTCTTTAATAACACCTTGCTAATGTTGTTGTCCCTTGGGGGCACACAATATGCAAATTTTGAAAGCTAGAGTTGATCCTCTCCGAAGAGGAATAGAACTGAGAAAAACTTTGATCAATAACGAAGGGAAAGTCCTTTGTGTTGATTTCGAAAAAACCATTCAAAAGCAGGACCTGACAAAAGGCCATTTCAAGGACGAAGCCACAGGAACTTATCCTTACAGGAGCAAAGTCAACATAAAAGATTTTGACCCTGAACTAAGAGCCAAGCAAGGCCTTCCGCCATTTGATTTTACAGACCGCAATGCGGTTTATGATGCAATGAGCAAAGAATTTGATATTCCTGACTGGTTCAGAGCCAAAGCAGGAGACAAGCTGGAAAACATCCTGCCTTATGACACGCCCTGGATTTACCAGCTGAAAGGCTGTAATTTCCATGATGGCAGTTGCGCAGGCGGGTGCACTTATTGTTTTGTTGATAATGAAAGCAACTCTGGCAAGGTAGACAGGGGAGTTTACCTCTCTGTTGAGAACATATTAGATTCGTTCCAGAAAGCCCAAAAGGAAAAGGGAACCAAGGTGATAAGGACGAGCGGCGGCGAGCCGACTCTTGTATTGGACCATCTTCTTTCATTATACAGGGAAATGGATAACCGCGGCATAAAGCCGACTCTTGTGCAGATTGACACAAATTTGAGCACCGGGAAGCTGATAGAGCATTTTGAAAATGAAGGTGTTTACGAAAAGAATATTTTGGAAAAGATTGCACAATATGATCCAAAAGCACTGGTTGCATTCAAGGGAACAAGCGATGACAACATCAGGCAAAATGTGCAGGCCAGCTGCACTGTTGATGACCAGATTTATTCATTGAGGAAGATTGTATTTGCAGGGATAGATGTTTATCCATACATCTATAATCCAGACCCAAATACGCTTGAAAGTTTCATAAACAAGCTTGAAAAAAACTTTAAGAATATCTTGCCCAGGATCCACATCGGCTTGCTTAAAACATATAGCCCAACAAAACAAAGGATAGCCCTGCTGGCGCAGGAACAAGGCCTTTCACCAGAGCGGTTAATGGCAGAGTACGAAGCCGAATGGAAATACAATTACAACAAATCATGCAAGATAATGGAAATTCTTTGCCTGAGCAGCACCGGGCATACTTACAAGGAAATTCCAAGAGTGGAAACTGAAAGAGTAGAGGTTAGAAAGGCTGCTTAGGCAACCTTTTTAAGTCTCTTTTAATTGCTTTACCTGATGTCAAAATCAACTGAATCTGAAGAAGCTATATTGCCTGAAATTACCATAGGCCTAGCTGGCCATGTAGACCACGGCAAGACTACATTGACGCATGCTCTAACTGGAAAATGGACCATGCTGCATTCGGAGGAAGTCAAGCGTGGTATTACCATAAAATTAGGCTATGCTGATGCAGACATCAGGATATGTGCAAAAGGGAATCATCTGACACCTGAAAAAATCTGCTCTGAGCACAAGGCTGAAACAGAGCTTTTGCGGAAGATTTCATTTGTTGATGCGCCAGGCCATGAAACTTTGATGGCAGTCATGCTTTCAGGCGCGGCCATAATGGACGGCGCTCTTCTTGTAATATCTGCAGCTGAGCAGGTGCCGCAGCCGCAGACTGCAGAGCATCTAATGGCTCTCAAGATATTAGGAATCACTAACATCATAGTTGCACAGAACAAGATTGATCTTGTTTCAAAAGAAAAAGCGATTGAAAATTACAAGCAGATACAGGCTTTTGTCAAGGATAC
>CAYHBF010000079.1:0-7655 GCA_964354835.1 uncultured Candidatus Saccharibacteria bacterium | reverse complement strand
AAAAGAAAATTCCATTGTAATCGGAAGGGGGTCGGGGAAAACAGTGGTTTCCCCGTTTAGGAAAACAGCGAGCCGAAGGCGAGCGTTAGAAACCGAGAGGTTTCTAAGGAGCGGAGCGAAGCGAGTCCAAAGGACGAGCGCTCGAGCGAGTAAGAGGAGCGAGAGGGAGCGGAGCGACTACAAGGGAGTTTGACCATTATGAAGAGGTTCCGGCGAATATTGTCCAGGAGATTATAGAGGGGAAAAAGAAATAAATATTCACATTGACAATTATTTAAAAATAAATAAAATATTAATATAACTTAATTTTCGTATCTTGTATCTTATATTTTGTATCTAGAAATCGGATTCTATACAAAATACTAAATACAATATACCGAATAAAAAATATAAAAATATGGCAGAAAAAGAAAAATTTGTAAGAGCAAAGCCCCATGCCAATATTGGCACAATTGGCCACGTTGCTCATGGGAAAAGTACCCTCACTGCTGCTATTACCCACGTTTTAAGTCTAAAAGGTGGTGCAAAAGGTAAAGAATGGAGCGTAGACGATTTAAATGCTGCTCCCGAAGAAAAAGCCAGAGGATTGACTATTACTATTTCCCACGTTGAATATGAAACTGACAAACGGCACTACGCCCACATTGATTGTCCCGGTCACGCTGATTATGTCAAAAATATGATTACTGGTGCTGCCCAAATGGATGGAGGAATTTTGGTGGTATCCGCTCCCGATGGCCCAATGCCTCAGACCAGAGAGCATATTTTATTGGCTCGGCAGGTTGGACTTCCAGCATTGGTCGTTTTTTTAAATAAATGCGATATGGTTGATGAGCCCGCGATTATTGATTTAGTTGAAAGCGAAGTAAGAGAATTATTAAAAAAATACAATTATCCGGGAGATGAAACTCCGGTTATCCGGGGGTCAGCCCTAAAAGCCATTGAGGCAAAATCGATCGATGATGAAGCAGTAAAACCAATTCTGGATTTGATAAAGGCGGTTGATGATTACATTCCTGAGCCGGTAAGAGAAACAGAAAAACCATTTTTAATGGCGATTGAAGATGTTTTCTCAATTGCCGGCCGAGGAACGGTGGCTACGGGCAGAATTGAGAGAGGAGTAATTCGTTCGAATGAAGAAGTAGAATTAGTGGGTTTGAAACCGACAACCAAAACAGTGGCCGTCAGTGTTGAAATGTTTCAGAAAACTCTTGATGAAGGAAGAGCCGGAGATAACGTTGGAATTTTGTTACGAGGATTGAAAAAAGAAGATGTTGAGAGAGGTCAAGTATTGGCAAAACCCGGATCAATTACTCCCCATACTGAATTTGAGGGGCAGATTTATGTTTTAACCAAAGAAGAAGGCGGAAGACACACTCCTTTTTTTGCTGGTTATAAACCTCAATTTTATTTTCGAACCACTGATGTTACAGGTGACGTCACCTTGCCTTCAGGGACAGAGATGGTAATGCCGGGAGACACGGTTAATTTGATAATTAAATTAATCGGCCCAATTGCCATGGAGGAAAAACAGAGATTCGCAATTCGAGAAGGAGGAAAGACAGTTGGGGCAGGAGTAGTGACAAAAATCTTTAAATAGAAATTTAAAAAATCGTTAATTAAAACTAAAAACAGTTCATAAGATGGTGAAGACAAAAAGCCAAGAGCGAGACCTTTCGATTCACGGGAAGCTCTCGCGTCCCGATCAAAAAGCAGAATCTTCCACTAGGCAGGAAGATTTTACATCTCGACCAGGTTCTCCTGTCAAAAAGCGGGCGTCTAAAGTTGCCAAAAAAGTAGAAGAGGAAGTTAAGCCCCGGCTTCGCATCAAGATTCGCGCTTACGATCATAAAGTTATTGATAAATCTGCTAAACAGATTGTTGAGACTGCTTTACGTTACGGTGCTGATGTTTCAGGTCCCACTCCGTTACCAACCGAAACTCACAAATACACCGTTAATCGTTCCTCTTTTATTCACAAAGACGCCAGAGAGCAATTCGAAATGAGAGTTCATAAAAGACTAATCGATATCCTAAACCCTAATCCTAAAGTTATCGATGCCTTAATGAATTTGATTTTACCAGCCGGAGTTGACATTGAAATAAAGATGTAACCAAACTGATTAACACAGATTTGAATACAGATTTACCCCATTAGAAATTTTAGAACCCGAGGGTAAACATTTAAGAGATAGAAATCCTTTTTGAACTTGGAATTTCTAACGGGGTTTACACAGATAAATTTTTAAGGTATAATAACAATGTTGAAATTAAATTTGAAAAAGTAAAAAATATTTTAAATAGCCGAAAGGTTCGAAGCCGGGCTATTTGCCCGGTTTTAAATTAAGTCGATGAAATTTATTCTTGGCCTAAAACTTGGAATGACACAGGTTTTTGACGAAAAGGGAAATCAAATTCCAGTAACATTGATTGAAGCTGGTCCGTGTTTTATTACTCAAATAAAAACGAAAGAGAAAGATAAATACGGGGCCGTTCAAGTTGGATTTGTAAAAAAAACAAGAAAAATTAAAAAAGCCGAAAAAGAAAAAGAGTTTAAATATCTGAGGGAATTTGAAGATGGAGAACACAAGATGGGCGATAAAATTGATGTTTCAATCTTTCAAGAAGGAGATAAAGTTAAAATTTCCGGCCTTTCTAAAGGAAAGGGTTTTGCCGGGGTGGTAAAACGTTGGGGATTTCATGGAAGACCAGCGACTCGCGGGACAAAGCATGAAGAAAGAACGGGGGGTTCAACTGGTAGCTCCATGCCCTCAAGGGTTGTCAAAGGTAAAAAAATGGCAGGCAGAATGGGATTCGAAAGAGTTAGTGTTAAAAATTTAAAAATAGTTAAAATTGAAAAAGAAAATAATTTAATTGCAGTTCGTGGTGCGGTTCCGGGCAGAAAAGGAACCTTATTAGAAATTAGGGGATAACTATATGAAAATAAGTGTTTTTAACCAAGAAGGAAAGGAAATCAGTCAGACCTTGTTGCCAAAAGAGATTTTTGATGTTTCTTTTAATTCTGATTTAGTTCATCAGGTAGTTGTTTCTCAGACGGCTAATCGCCGAAAAGTAATTGCTCATACTAAGACCAGAGGTGAAGTGAGTGGTGGAGGAAAAAAACCCTGGCGGCAAAAAGGGACAGGAAGGGCAAGGCACGGTTCAACCCGTTCTCCTTTGTGGAGACATGGTGGAATAACCTTCGGGCCAACTAAAGAAAGAATTTTTAAGAAAAAGATTCCCAAAAAAATGAAAAGAAAGGCATTATTTATGGTTTTATCAGCTAAAGTAAAAAATAATTTACTGATATTGTTAGATAAATTAAAAATAGAAAAAGTGAAAACAAAATTAATGACAGAAATTTTAAAAAAACTCCCGAGCAAAGTAGAAAGCTCCCTAATTGCCCTGCCCGAACTGGATAAAAACATAATTCTGGCCGCCAGAAATCTTCCCCATATTGAAACTATCCAGGTTAAAGATTTAAATTGTTTAGATTTGCTTTCTTTTAAATATTTAATTATGCCAAAGGATTCAATAAAAGTATTAAAAGAGACCTTTTTGAAGTAATACTGCCATGCCCATTTTAAACATTTTTAAGAGAAAAAAAACAAAACCCTCTCCCGCCGTCAGCGGGACTAAGAAGGGCAAGGGGAAAAAAGAAATTAAATCAGAAGCAAAAGAGATTAAAAAACCATCCGAGGTTATTGCCCCGATAGCCAAAAAAGAAAAGGAATTTTTGGATACTTACAAAATATTAAAAACTCCCCACGTTACGGAGAAAGCAACTGATTTGACCAAAATAAATCAATATATTTTTAAAGTTTGGCCAAGAGCAAATAAATTTGAGATAAAAAAAGCCATTGAAAGTCTTTATGGGGTGGAAGTAATTGGTGTTAGAATTATTAATATCCCAAAGAAGAAAAGAAGATTGGGGAAAGTAAGTGGTTGGAGGCAAGGATATAAAAAAGCAATTGTTAAAATAAAAGAAGGGCAAAAAATCGAAGTTTTACCAAGATAAAAATGGAACAGACATTATCAAAAAACAAAATATTAACTAAAAAGGAGCCTGAAAAAAGGTTGCTTCTATCTTTTAAAAGAAGAGCAGGTCGGGCTCGTTCAGGCAGAATTACTGTTCGTCACCGAGGTGGCGGCGTAAAAAGACTTTATAGAATTATCGATTTTGGCCAGGAAAAATTAAATGTTCCAGGAAAGGTTATTGCTTTAGAATATGATCCCTATCGGACTTCATTTATTGCTTTGGTTGAATATCAGGATAAAGAAAAAAGATATATCCTGGCCCCCGCTGGTTTTAAAATGGGCGACGAGATAATTTGTTCAGAGAGCACTGGAATTAAAATTGGTAACAGAATGAAATTAAAAAATATTCCGGTAGGAACTCAGGTATATAATGTTGAATTAGAGCCTGGAAAAGGAGGAAAATTAGTGAGAGGAGCTGGAACTTCAGCCAAAGTTTTGGCTCAGGAGTCACCCTTTTGCCATTTAGAAATGCCTTCGGAGGAAATTAGAAAATTTTCCCAGGAATGCTTTGCCTCAGTTGGTCAGGTTTCTCACCCGGAGAAGAAATTTGAAATAATTGGAAAGGCAGGAAGGAGGAGATTGAAGGGTTGGCGACCAGGGGTTCGAGGTACGGCCATGAATCCTCCTGACCACCCTCATGGAGGCGGGACAGGGAAGACTCCGACTGGGTTAAAATACCCCAAAACTCCCTGGGGAAAGCACGCCTTTGGTGTTAAAACAAGAAAGAAAAAATGGACAGATAAATTTATTATAAAAAGGAGAAAATAATATTATGTCAAGGTCACTTAAAAAAGGCCCATACGTGGATGAGAGATTGTTGGAAAAGATAAAGAAAGCAAAACCGGACCAAGTTATTAAAACATGGTCTCGGGCTTGTACCATTACGCCAGAAATGGTTGGTTTTACTTTTGGAATTCATAATGGCCGGGAATTTATACAATTGAAAGCAACTGAGAATATGGTCGGTCATCGTCTGGGAGAGTTTTCTCCAACTACAAAGTTTGTCAGACATGGTGGAAGAATGCAGAGAGAAATAGAAGGAGGTGCAGCTACAAAAGAAGCTGAAAAAATTAAACAAACAAACAAATAACATGCCTACAACGGTCAAACTTCGATATTTAAGAATCACTCCCAGAAAAGTCCGTTTAGTTGCTGATTTAATTAGAAATAAATCGGTTGAGGAGGCTCAAACTATTTTGAATTTTACAATCAAAAAGGCGGTAGGTCCTTTGACGAAACTTTTAAAATCGGCCGTTGCTTCAGCCAAAAACAATTTTCATTTAGAGGAATCAAATCTTCGTGTTAGCAAAATTACAATTGATGAAGGGCCAAAATATAAAAGATGGATGCCCCGGGCCCGCGGCCAAGCCTACGAAATTCAGAAAAAAACCTCTCACATTACGCTTGTTCTCGATGAAATTGTAAAAAAACCAAAGAAGGGGAAGGAAGTAAAAGTAGCTGAAAAAATTAAGAGAGTTGAAAAACCAAAACCTGCTCCTCAAGCCCCGCTTAAGGGGGAAACTGAAAAAGTTCCTGAAATTCCAAAGGCAGAAAAACCCCCGAAGGAAAGTCCTCGGCTTTCTACGGGGCAGGCAAAACCAGAACCAGAAAAAGAAAAACCTAAGCCGAAATTTGAAAGAGTTATAAGAAGAATATTTCAAAGAAGAGGTTATTAATAACAATGTCGCATAAAGTTCACCCAAAAGCATTTAGAATAAGGAGAATAACTGACTGGGATTCCCGTTGGTTAGAAACAAAAAAATTTCCTCAATACTTGGAAGAGGATTTTAAAATTAGAGAATTTTTAAGAAAGAAATTGGGAAGACTGGGTATAGAAAGAATTGAAATTGAGAGATTTTCGGGTAAACTAAATATTATTATTTCCAGTGCTCGCCCCGGACTTATTATTGGTCGAGGCGGAGGAGGAATAGAAGATTTAAAAAAGGAATTGGAATGGGTATTGATAAAGGAAAAACCATCTCCCGCCATAAGCGGGACTACGAAGGGCAAAAGGGAAATAAAGTTAGAAATTAGAGAGATTAAAAATCCGTGGCTTTCAGCAGGATTGGCTGCCCAGTGGATTGCCCAACAAATTGAAAAGAGGACTCTCTACCGACGGGTACTCAAGCAGGCCCTGTCCAAAATTACTGCCCATAGGGAAGCTCAGGGAGCAAGGGTAGAGGTGGCTGGTCGTCTTAATGGAGCGCAAATTTCCAGAACTGAATGGTTGAAAAAGGGACGACTTCCCCGTCAAACTATTCGTGCCGATATTGACTATGCCCAAGCCAGGGCTTTATGTACCTATGGAATAATAGGAGTAAAGGTTTGGATATATAAAGGAGATAAGTTCGAAGATTAGCTGTTTTCATCTCGCCCCAGCTAAAGCTTCGGCGTTTGAGTAATATTATGGCCATCTTAATGCCAAGAAAAGTAAAACATCGAAAATGGCACAAAGGTCGTTCAAAAGGAATTGAACTTCGGGGGACCGAGTTAAGTTTCGGCTCCTTTGGTTTAAAAAGCTTGGAAACTCGTTGGATTTCGGCAAGACAACTTGAGGCAGCCCGAAGGACAATTCTTAGATATTTTAAAAAGGGAGGAAAACTTTGGATTAGAATTTTTCCAAATAAACCAGTAACAAAAAAGGGGACAGAGGTTCCAATGGGTGGAGGAAAAGGTGACGTTGACCATTATGTTTTTGCGATTAAACCGGGGAGAATCATTTTTGAAGTGGAGGGGGTAAAAGAAGAAGTGGCTCGAGAGGCTTTGGAACAGGCAGCGAATAAGTTGCCGGTGAAGACAAAATTTATTAAACGCTGATTATGAAGATAACCGAATTACGGCAAAAATCAAAATCAGAATTGCAAAAACTTCTTCAAGATTCACGTGAAAAGTTGCGTCAACTTCGATTTGATCTTGCGTCCGGAAAAGTAAAAAACGTTAGAGAAATTAGAGAATTGAAAAAAGATATCGCGAGAATATTGACCCTACTTAAAACATTAAAACAATAAGCCCATTAGTAATACCACTATGCCAAAGAAACAATTAACCGGAGAAGTAATTTCAGACAAAATGAAAAAGACGGTGACTATTAAAGTGATGAGGCTGAAAAAACACCTAAAATATAAAAGGAGAATCAGAGTCTATAAAAAATACAAAGCCCATGATGAAAAGGGGGAATATAAGGTTGGTGATAAAATTATAATTGAAGAATGCCGGCCGATAAGCAAAGAAAAAAGATGGCGAGTAATAAAAAAGGTCGATGAAACTAAAGTTTCGTCTCCACCTTCGCTTTTATAAATAAAAGCTCGGTCTATGATTCAATTACGCACAATACTAAAAGTTGCCGACAATACTGGAGCAAAAATCCTCCAATGTTTTCACATTTTCGTTGGTTTCAAAAGAAAATATGGCCAATTAGGCGATGTTATTGTCGGTACAATAAAAGATGCTGAACCAAGAAGATTAGTTAAAAAACATGAGATAGTCCGGGCAGTTATTATCAGACAAAAAAAATCTTTTCGGAGGGCCGACGGTTCCTACATTCGATTTGACGATAACGCCTGTGTAATTTTAGAAGGAAAGACAAAAGACCCAAAAGGGGGAAGAATTTTAGGTCC
>CAYHBF010000078.1:0-2859 GCA_964354835.1 uncultured Candidatus Saccharibacteria bacterium | reverse complement strand
CAGGCGAAAAGTGTTCATGATTTACAGCTCGGAAGTAAAAGCGGATCAAACCATCAGGTTTGAGAAAATATCAAATATTTATACTACCCGCGACAAAAACTTTGAAAAGACAACACTTGAGCAATTAAAAGAGTATTCAATTTTTGCCTGGCAGCATAGATACCGGCAGTAATACCCGCGGGCCCACCACCTATAATAATAATATCGTACATAATTTTATTATTATATTAGTAATAAATTCGTAGGATTAGCGTAAAACCTCTGGAATGGCTTCGATTAATTCGGTAGCCAACAATCCATCTTTTTCTTTTTCGGTGACAATTTCACCCGCTTTTCCATTAATATAAGCTCCGGCTTGGGCGGCAATAAAGGGATTAATTCCTCTTGCCAATAAAGCTCCGCAAATTCCAGCCAGCGTATCTCCACATCCTCCTTTTGTCATAAAAGGCGTACCAGTCTTATTTAAGGCCACTTCATTGCCATCGGAAATTATATCCGTCGGCCCTTTTGATAAAATGGTGACCTGAAGTCGAACAGCCTCTTCCTTTACCGCATTTATCTTTTCCTCTTCTGATAATTTATAAATTTCTCTGCCAGTTAAGACAAAAAATTCAAAAGCATGAGGGGTAATCAAAAATGGTTTTCCGGCAACAATCTCTGGTTTTTTCCCTAAAGCATGAATGGCATCGGCATCAATTACAACGGGTACCGAAACCTGAGAAAGATATTCTAAAATTGCTTCCTGAGTTTCCGCAGAACGGCCCATTCCACCACCTATAACCACGGCCGTATTTCCCCGAGATACTTCTTTGGCTGACTCGGTCATTGAAAGCAAAGTTGCCAAATGTTTTTTTGTCAGCCAGTTTCCCTCCAAGGGATAAGCAGCTAAATTAGGCGAGAAGCCGGCAATAATATCAGCTGCTCTTTTCGGGGCAATAATTTTTACCATATCAACCCCGGATTTAAAGGAAGCCATAGCTGATAGGGCCGGCGAACCCGAGTAAAAATCGGAGCCGCCGATCACCACCAAAAGCCCGAAATCGTATTTTTTACTATCCTTTGGTCTTTCCTTGTAAATATTTTTTAAAATATCTTTAGTTACTTCTTTCACCGAGCTTTTATTCATAATAATTTAAATTTATATTAATAATATATGTAAAAGCGAAGGTAAAGATGAGAATGAGGTTCTCATCGCTCATTCGTTTTTGGCCTTTACTCCCACACTTATTCTTTTGAATCTTCAGAAGAATAGATGTAGGGTTTACCTCATTTTAGCATAAAAACTTTTGTGTTAGAATAGGAATCGGTATTATGAAAAGGGCTGTAGGAAATTCAAAAACAATCGTTATTAGTCTGGGAGGTTCAATAATTCCTCCCGAATTCGGAAAGATAGACATTAACTTTTTAAAGAAGTTTAGAAAGTTAATTTTGAAATTTCTAAAAAAACGTTTTAAATTTATCATTATTGTCGGTGGGGGGAAAACCTGTCGTCTTTATCAATCAGCCGCCTCAAAGATTGTTAAACTTCCTAATGAAGATAGAGACTGGCTTGGGATTCATACTACCCGACTTAATGCTCATTTATTGAGAACGGTTTTTCGAAAAGTAGCCTATCCGGTAATTTTAGATAAGCCCCAAAAGCCAGTTAAAAATAATTGGCAATTACTTATCGCCGCTGGTTGGCGACCCGGCTGGTCAACTGATTATATTGCCGTTTTATTAGCAAAAAGATTTAAGATAAAGGAGATTATCAATGCGGGTGATGTTCCTTTTGTCTATGATAAAGACCCAGACAGATATAAGAATGCTAAAGCTTTTAAAAAAATTTATTGGCGAGATTTTCGGAATATAGTTGGCTCACGCTGGTCGCCCGGCCTCTCCGCCCCCTTTGACCCAATTGCCGCTAAATTAGCTGAAAAATTAAAAATCCGTGTTTTTATGATTAAAGGCACGGAAATTAAAAATTTTGAAAAGGTTTTATTAGAGAAAAAATTCAAAGGAACGGTAATCGGACCCCATACATTATGATAATTTTTGTCGACGCAAGAAGGCTGGGGTCTCCCAGAATTTTTCTCGCTCTAACATTTCTTTTTCAGCCGCCTCGGCTTCTTTTTTTATTTGAAGAGCATTTTTTCTAATTTTTATGGTAACTATTTCTCCGGATGAATTTGAAATTCCATCCTTTTTTATTTTTTCTGTGGGAAGCTGAAGGCCCTCCTGTTTAACTTCAGCTTTGGCTTTTAACTTTTCTTTTGGGTTTTTAGCCCCATTACTGATTTTGGGCTTAGAGGCTGGCTTTTTTTTATTTTTTTTTGTTTTAATTTCTGGAGTGGGTTTTTTCTCAACTTTTCTTTGTTTTATTTTTGGCTTTTTTATTTTTCTACGAAAAACTTTGGGAAGTTTTTGAAGAATTGAAGAACGCAAAGCTGGCCAGGGACCGCAACCGGTAGCCAGGATGGTGGCCTTAAGAATATTTTGATATTTTTTCCCTTGAGAAATCCCAAAAATAATTTTTGCTTCTTTGTTTAATAAATCGTGGATCGTTTTTGAAATCTGGCTAACTTCAGATAACGATAATTCTTTTTCGCCGGCAATATTATAGAGAACTCCTTTTGCTCCCCGAATTCCATAGGGATAAAGAGGCGAGTTAAGCACCCCTTCAATGGCTTCTTTTGGCTCCCCTTCTCCTTTGGGAGCTTCGGCTGTGTTCAAATAAGCCAATCTTCCCCGGCCCTCCAGAATTGTTTTTAAATCAGCGAAATCAATATTAATTAAACCGGGTTCGTAAATTATTTCTATTAAACCCTCTAAACTATCAGCTAATTTTTTATTAACGGCTGAGAGAGCTTCCCTTAAGGG
>CAYHBF010000077.1:0-7608 GCA_964354835.1 uncultured Candidatus Saccharibacteria bacterium | reverse complement strand
GCCTTTGGGAAAAATCCAATTCCAGCCGTTATCGCCTCACCTCTGATATTCTTTTTACATAAATCGCATTTCGTAATCCTCATGCAATTCTATTATATATTCTTGAAAAATAGTGTCAAATTTCGCTCCCCCGACTGGACGATATTAGAAACTGTTTAATTGGCCTATGCCCTTGACATGGTTTCTTGATCGGCTATAATAATGATACCTGCCCCCCAGGTATAAGTATATAAAAATTATGAAAATAAAAAACAAAAAAAGAAAAACTCTTATAGGTTTTAAAAAAGCCTCCAGCTTGCTCTTGAAAATAATAGATATGGTGGAACACGATCATTACTGCATAGAAGTTATGCAGCAAAATTTGGCCGCTATAGGCCTTTTGAGGTCAGCCCATGAAACGCTTATGGCTAACCATTTGAATACTTGCTTTAAATCAGCTATGGCCGCCAAAAACGAGAAAAAGAAACAAAGAATGATAGAAGAAATTTTAAAAGTAACTAATTTATTTAATAAATAATATGGAGCAAAAAGAAACGGTTTGCTGCAAAGAAAAGAATTATAAAAAAAATAAAGGAGCGCTGTTAGGTATTTTATATGGCCTTATCCCCCATGCTTTTTGTATCGCTTTTATCTTATTGTCGGTTATCGGCACCGTAACAGCTGCCGCATTTCTAAAAAAATCCTGATAATTCCTTATTTTTTCCAATTTCTGATATTTATTTCTTTACTATTGACTACCATTTCTTCTGTAATTTATTTGAGAAAAACCGGATGTTTATGCTTTTCAGGAATAAAAAAGAGGTGGAAATATATAATCACCCTATATTCAACAACGATTTTAGTTAATTTATTAATGCTCTTCGTTATTCTTCCTGCTTTAGCCAACATAAATTCAGGTGTCATAGGCCAAGAAAAATATCACGTTAATTTATCCATAACCGTCCAAATACCATGTTCTGGGCATACTCCTTTAATAATTGATGAACTAAAAAAAGAGGCTGGTGTGGATTCTGTTGAATTCAGAATACCTAATATTTTTGAAATAAAATATAATGCAGACAGAACTTCCCCGAAAAAAATAGTTTCTCTGGATATATTCAAAACATATAAGGCTTCGATACAATAAAAAGGTCGATTATTAAACAAAAAATAAAAATATTATGACAAAAGAAAAAAAATATTGCAGCTGCGGATGTAAATGTAAAGAAGGAAAAAAATGCACTTGTCCGCCCGATTGCCCCTGTGGCTGCAATAAAAAATAATTGGGCAAAGCTAAATTAAAAAGCCCGACTTAAGCGGGTTTTTTAATTTTTTTATAATAGAAATTTATCTGCTCCCCCGACTGGACGCTTGCCCATCCGTAGTTTTCTTTGTCCTTTATAGCTTCAGAGAAGTAGGAAACGAAGGAGGGATGCGAAGCCCCGTAGTGAACCCGCAGGTTCTACTACTGGGGTTAGAACCTGTTTGGTGAAATAAAAAAAAGGACGTCTAGTGCAAAATAGAAACGCCCTTGTTAAACCTTTATTTTTGGAATAAGGAGAAGTATTAATCCAGAGAAAAAAACAACAACTGACACAAAGCATAAAGGAATTATAGCCTCTTCGGGTATAAATCCGAATCCAGCTAAAAAGGCATTATAGAATGCTATTGCTAAAATAATAGCACCAAAAACCATTAAAATAAGACCGGCAAGTTCTTTGTTTTCTTCCATTTATTCCTCCTATAGTCGAATGAGCTGTTTTAATAATGTAGTTTATCAAATTAGATAAAAAAGTCAACCCTCTACCAAAAAACCGTTCTCAGCCATAGCTTACGAACGAGGCCTGATTGGCGATTAGTAAAAAAGAAAAGGGGGTCGCCTCCTAAGAAACGACTCCCCACGTTGCGATTCCCTCGTATCGCTCAACAATCATTCCACATAACAGTAGCGTATAACTCCACCTTCTCTCGAGGAAGTTATAATTCTTCCTCCTCTTCTAATGTAGGATATAGCACGCTTCACCGCCTCTTCTGCACCCATCCTATTTGGTGGCTTGCGTCTCAAAAATGGAGACACTACTTCTCATTTCTCCTCCTCTTTCTATAATATATTCTTTGAGAAGTGGCCCGCTCTAATCATCTTGCCCTCTTTTTTCTCCTTCTCTTAAAGTAACGCTCCCTCTCTTCTTCAGGAAAAACAGAATTGTAACTTTCTTCAAACAGGTTAGGCAATTTTGATTCTAATTCACGAACAGACTCTTCTCTTTTATGATTGAATTCCTCCTTTCTACTAAGAAACGGCGAAACTAACCTGAATAAATTAGACAGCAAACCCTTTGCTTTTTCAAATTCTCGTTGACGCCAAGATTCATATCGGAGAACCTTTACGCTATCGAGATCAACAATCCGGCAATCAAGGGTGACGTTATGGTCGCTAAGGTAATTATGATACCACCCGTTCTTGTGCATTAAGCCAACATTTCTTCCAAGAGTTTTGGCAAACCATTCAATGTATTCTTGGTAAGATAGAGGATTTCTTTCTCTGCCTAATTCCTGACTGACAATTCTTCTGGCGTCGCTGAGAAACGTTTTCTTTTCGGCTTCACTGGCATAATCGTAGCTAAGGTCTTTAACCCTAAACTTGGTCGCAAAAGCCCGCACCTGGATGACGGGAATGATGTTTTTAGCGATAGTTCCTTCTTCTCTTGCTTGTCTTACGGGAAGTAATCTGCCAACAAGAGAAGTCTCTTTGCTTTCTTGAAGGATAACTTGTTTTAGCTTAATAATAGCTAAAACACGGTGAGTTCTGATGCCTAAGCGATGAAACTCTTCGCTAAGATTCGCGTCGTGTAGGGCCCAATCCTTTCTTGCTAAACCCCTGTCGTCACGCAGCCTACGTATAATTATTTTTGACCAATTATCTTTATCAGAGACATAACTCTCCTCGGTATAACCATTTCCTTTAAGGTCAATGTCGCGATAGAGGTTTCCCTGCTTATCGGTAATGATAATCCTGCCAAGGAGGGAGGAACGGGAATGATTTGACGCCCAAAGCTCAAAAGGGATTCTATTTTTATGATAAACTTTAGGTTTCCTCCTTTTAATGGCGGACTTAGCAAATAGCCCAAGAGGACTTTCTTTTCCTTCCTCCAGTTTAAAAGGAATGTAGAATTCAGGATTCACATAAATCACTATGTTTTTGACCTCCGAGAAGAACGCTAAACGTCTCTGAAAGTTCTTTTCTGCGATCATATTTAAACGTTTAGCTAGCCCAATTGGCGGCCTTGGTCTCTTTACTGTGTTTTTCTCATTCATTATCTTCTCCTTTCCTTATTTAGTTGTGAGGGAACAAAAAAAAATAACGAAATCCCTCCGCCTTAAAACTATAGATTAATTTAAAATTTTTGTCAACCACTTTCTCTACCAAAAAACCGCCTTTTTGAGAAAGCGGGGCGGGAACTCAGCTCCCCAGTCCAAAGCTTATTATAATTCTAGAAAACAGGGATTATATGGCGGAATTGAAGGAGAAATTAGCGGAGATTAAGCAGGTTTATAAAAGTTTAAAGCTATCGTCCTTGCTGGTTGGATGATATCAGAATAAATAATCAAGTTGACAAAATAAAAATATTGTGGTAAAAAAATATATATACTAATTTGTTTTATTGCTTTTTTGTCAATTAAATCTAAAGGAGGAAAGGAGTGCAACAAATAATTATTACTCCAAAAGTGTTCTTTGATCTTTTCATTCTTTGTCTTTTTTGGCAAAGCGAAGACATCTGGCAAAATGAATACACTCGTTTGTCTGGAGGATGGACAACGGTAGATAAGGTTGCTCGCATTCTTTATGGACTCGGAATTATCACAAAAAAACAGAAATCTCTTTTACATAAAGATAGAAGAGTCCAAACTATATTTTTTCAGTCAACATCGCGTTTTGATCAAGGAAGCGGTGCAAAGTTCTTATTTCTACATTTAGATCATGCTACCGATATAAATAGTAAACGTTTATTGCGAGACTATAGGCTAAGTTTAACCTCGGGGGGAATTCGCTATGCAAAATTAATTATAGAGAAATATTTACCTTTATTAACGAAAACAATGTATTTTGCTGAAATTGAAAGACAGGCTAAACCAAAGGCTATAGGTATGGTAATGAAAAATTACCAGCAAAAAGTAGAAAAAGAGACCAAAGAAGACTGAACCATAAAACCACTCTCAACTAAAATAACTTAACAGAAGGGTGGCTTTTTTTTATTGCCCGCCCCTACCAAAAAACCGCTCTCAGCCATAGCTTACGAGCGAGGCCTGATTGGCGATTTCTTGTTTTTAATTATTTTTACACTGCCTTTCGTTTTAATTTAGCTGCCAAAATCACAACTGCAAAACTCAAAGCATAACTTATCCAAATATTCCATTTCATAAAAAATTCCCAACCGGTAAAGTGGGTTGTTATCAGCGCGTCTAAAATAAATCCCGTTATCACCCATGCAACTGCATATTTCAGTATTTCTTTAACAGAAGAAATATTTAAACTTCTGGCCAAAAAGAAAGTCGTTAACAAAGCCGCTAAAGCCGTTACGGCCCAAGCCAAAATTGTATTTTGACTGTTCAAAACTACGAATATGGTAGCTACCATATAAGCCACTATCCATATTATGACTCCGTATCCGATGAGTTTATAAAATTTTTTCATTTTTTCTATTAAATTATTATTCTTTTTAAATTAATTGACCTTAATCTATTCTACCAAAAAACCGCTTTCTTGGACAGCTGAGCTGCTCTTGAGAAAGCGGCTAACTCCGGTTCACTTTGAATCACCATTTTATTAAAAATTCATGATATTTATCGCCACGATGAACACATTTTATTTCTTTTCCTGTTGCCTCTTTCCCGGTTATCACCCGGACTATACTGGAATAATATCCTGCAAGAAAATAGCAGTAATCACGCGGTGAATCAATCGGATAAACAGGATAGTTTTCAAGCCTGAGAATCGCATATTTTTTTTCTTTGCTGTATTCTGGTACAGTAAATTCTCCTACTGTAAAATACATTTTATACATCTTGACACTTGATTCAGCAGCTTTCTCGATAGAAATTAAATACTTCGCCCAAACTGTTATAATATTAGGAAACTTAAAACAAAATTTTCCCATTTCTTGAAATTTTTGTTCATCGTAATGAAAAAGCCTTCTAAGAAGTACAAAGGTAACAACGCTCCACCATAGAGGATAAAAAACCATCGCTTTTAAATTTTCGTATTTAATTGGACAACCGAGACTTAACAGGGCCTCTTCTAATTTATCCAATCCTTCTTTTTTATTTTCCCGAAGAATATATTCTCTGTAGTTTTTCAATGCCAACCCTCTTATTTCCCCCTTAAGATTCATTATTTTTTCTAATTCTTCATTAGATATTATTGGTTCCATATTCTCCTATTCTACCAAAAAACCGCCCAAATAAATAGGCGGGATTTACGAGCTCCGGGGATAGGATTCGAACCGATGGTTTAATCCCCCATTCGTTAGTGTTGAAACACTTTATCGCTTTGGCTCCTCGTTCATAGATTATGCGAATCATTTTTCTCCACCAAAAAACCGCTCCCCTCGGGCGGTTTTTTGGGTTATTAAAAAATGCCCTTTTCGGGCACACGACAACGGTCTTAAGATGAATATCGCACAAACACAACTCTTCGGGTTAAGATTGAAATTTAACTACGTATTCAAAGCCGCAGGTGCAGGGAGCATTTTTACAGACATGGCAATTATTAGAAAACATAATTGATAATTCTTTTGTCACATTAACCCCTAATACATTGAAAATACCTATCAAGCAAGAAAAGAAATCAGCAGCTTCTGAGGGAATTTTGTCAAAATCCGCTTCTTTATGCCCTCCCCGAAAGGTTAGAATTGCCTCAGCAAATTCACCTAATTCTTCTGCCAGATGAATGCCCGAATGTTCTACGGTTCGGTTTTCGGGCGGATATATTTTAGCGAACATATTTTGAAAGTCTTCAAGTGTTTTCGGCCGTTTATCTTCCTGGACAGCAATTTTTTGTCTTTTTTCTATCTTTTTTTCCTTACAGCAACAGGGGCATTGACCGCAATAAGAACAAAGATAAGGAAATCTTTTCCAAATTTCATCTTCCACGTCTATCCTAAACTGATTCATCATAGACATAAGCCAACTAAGAGAAATTAATAAATTGATTTTTATCTTCTTATTGTCTTTCTTTCTGATACCCTTAAGTCCTTTCATTACAAAACGTTCCACGTTGGCAAGCATGTCCCAAGTGTCAAAATACCTATCATTAGTTAAACCATAAACTTCTTTAACGAAATTCTGATATTCTTTTATTGTGGTGTTTTGCTTTACAGAAGCCATATTAATTTAAATTTTAACTGCCGATTCTTCTTTCTCTTTTGGAATAATCTTTGACTATTTCTTCAAATTCTTTAGGTCCGAAATCTGGAAAAAGAGTATCAGTAAAATAAAGCTGGGAATAAGCAGTGTCCCACATCATAAATCCGGCTGAAAGATGAGGATCTCCTTCGCAACCGGTTCTGATAACAAGGTCAACCTGAGGCAGATTTTTTGTCCAGAGGTTTTCTTTTATTAATTTTTCAGTAACTTTTACTTTTTCTTCCTTAGTGAGATTGGCAATTTTCTGGATGCAATTCATCATTTCATCTGTTCCATTATAAGCCAAAAGAAAAGTAAAAAAATATTTGTTATAATTTTTGGTAGCTTCTATTGCTTCTTCGATTGCTCTTTGGGTATCTTTGGGCAAGATTTCTCTCCAACGGCCAAAAACATCAACCTTCACCTTATTCTGATGAATTCTTTTATCGTTTATTATCCTTTTAAATTCCTCAGTGTATACCCTGAATAAAAAATTAACCTCAATTTTTGCTCTTTTGGTTAAATTATCCCAGGAACCGCCCCAAAAAGTCAGATAAGGAATTTTTAATTCCAGCGCCTTATTCAAAACCTTCTCAAAATAGTTTATTCCTTCCCGATGACCAATCCACGGCTTAAAACCCTTTTTTCTTGCCCATCTTCTGTTGCCATCGGGAATAATGACTACGTGTTTAGGGATGTTTTCTAATTTTTTAGACATTTTATTAAACTAAGAAATCTCCTTCTATTTTTACGACTTTCGGAAAAAGCCAGGGTGTTTTGGAGCCTAAAAAATAGACTATTTTTGTGGTAATTTTTGAAAAAATAATTTTGAACAAAAAGAACTTTTTTAGTTCTTTTTTATATTTTAAAAAATCTGGGAAATTTTTCAAGAGCAAATTTGAAGCCAGCAATCCCCAGATTACCCCTCCCCCACTCCAGGGTTTAGTAAGACCTGCGGCATCTCCACAAAGAGTAATTAAAGGATCCGGAGAAAGTATTAAACCCTGAGGGATTATCGCCGAATTTATCCTTTCCAAAGAAAGGTTGTTATTGCTTAAAAATTTATCAAAAATTTCTCTGGCCTTTTGCGGCTTTTCGATTATCCCGTATTCAGTTTCCAGACCACGAGGGATTTTCCAGATAAACCCCCCATCACTTTTTTCAAAAAGACGGCGGGGGGTCGGCCAAGTTTCTACATAGTGACAGTCAGAAGAGTTTTTTTCCGAA
>CAYHBF010000076.1:0-1635 GCA_964354835.1 uncultured Candidatus Saccharibacteria bacterium | reverse complement strand
TTAAAATAATGGCTAAAGGCAATGTTATTATTGGTTTAGATATCGGCTCAGCAACAATAAAAGCTTTGGCAGTTTATAAACCGAAGAAAAAAGAAAGGTTCGAAGTTTTAGGATTTGCAGAGGAAATTTCTTCCGGAGTCAGAAAAGGAGTAGTGATAAACCCGGATGAAGTGTCGGTTATAATCCGTTCAGTTTTTAAAAAAATTAGTGAAAAAATTAATCAAAAAATTAACTCAATTTATCTTAATGTCGGAGGAAGCCACATTTTTTGTACCGGCTCCAGAGGATTAGTTTCTGTATCTCGGGCTGACCAAAAAATTTCACCGGAAGATGTAGAAAGGGTATTGCAAGCTGCCCGGACATTTCCTCTCCCTTCTAATAGAGAAGTTTTGGAAGTTTTACCCAAAGAATTTATTATAGACGGAGAAAAAGGAATTAAGGAAGTCTTAGGAATGCGCGGCGTGAGATTGGAAGCCGAGGTTTTAGTTCTCGGAGGCTTTGCTCCTTATATTAAAAACTTAACCGAAGCAGTTTTGAATTCTGGTTTGCAAATTAATGACTTGGTCATTTCTCCCATATCCAGCTCAAGAGCGGTGCTTACTCTAAGAGAAAAAGAATTGGGAGTGGCGCTTTTAGATATTGGAGCGGGGACGAGCGGACTTTCGGTATTTGAGGAAAGAGAGTTAATTCATTTAGCTGTTTTACCCATCGGTTCCGGTCATATTACCAATGACATCGCCATTGGTTTAAAGACAGATATTGATATTGCCGAAAGAATAAAGCTGGAATTCGGCACTTCATCTTTTCAGGGGAGCAATAAGAAAGAAAAAATTAAATTGTCAGAAGGAGAAACCTTAGTTTTTTCCCGAAAACAATTATCTAAAATTATTGAAGCGAGAGTTTTAGAAATTTTTAAAGAGGTAAATAAAGAATTGAAAAAAATTTCACATCAGCAGTTGTTGCCCTCAGGAATAGTTTTGACCGGCGGCGGCGCCAAATTGCCGAAAATTAAAGAGTTTGCAAAAAGAGAATTCCGCTTGCCTTGCAGATTGGGTCGGCCTCAAGGATTTTCTTCAAATCAAGAAGATCTCAGGCTTTCTGCTGTTTGCGGGTTGGTGTTGAGAGGACTTGATTTAGAGTCAGAAAAAGGCGGTTGGGGCGGCGGTTTTTCTGTTCGGGGCAAAGGGATTGGCTCCAGAATAAAAAAAATGTTCAGGATTTTCATCCCTTAATTTTTTAAAGATATGGACCTTTTTGAAAAACAACAAAACATTGAGGCAATCAGATCTATTGTTAAAGCTCGTTGGTTTTTTGCTTCCATTGTTTTTTTACAAGGAGTAACAGTTAAATTCTTCTTTAACAAAGTTCCGCTGGCTACTACTCCGACTCTTTTTTTAATTCTTCTTAGCGCCTTTGTTTTTAATTTAGGTTATTGGATGTATTTACGTCGTCCGGCAGAGAAAATGAGCAATTGGGGATTGAATACAGTCAAGGTTATGCAAATTTTGATGGATATGATATGGATTTCGCTAATTCTTTATTTTTCCGGCACAGTTGGCAAAATGGTTATTTTGTTTTATTTCGTTTCTATTATGATTGGAGCTGGTCTTTACAGGAAAAAAGGAGTGGTTTTTT
>CAYHBF010000075.1:0-1540 GCA_964354835.1 uncultured Candidatus Saccharibacteria bacterium | reverse complement strand
GTGAATCTAATAGCGGTTTGTATATGACTGTTGACAACACTTCCGGCACTTATGCGATTAGCAGTTTTGTGTCTACTACGGTGCCGTTCACTTGGGCTGACGGCGATGTCATGACATGGAACCTTTACTACAGGGCCGCTTAAATCGTGGCGATTTCACCTAACGACGACTTCACAGCAGGTCAAGTCCTGACCGCCACAGAATGTAATCGGTTCCCCCGTGGCATCATGGGCTACGCCACGTCATCTACTACTTACACGCTGACCCTCACCGAAACAATCACTACTGGCATGACCGTTACTTTTGATGCGGTAGCAGGCAGGCTATATAATCTCACCTATTTTGAACCCTTAGTGAATACGCCGTCAGTTGCATCAGGGCAAACAAACTTACAGATAAGACTTACCGACGCCACAGGCACACAATTACAGCGTGGCATTATTCGTACACCTGACGCAGTCCCAGTAGTTGGGTCTGTCGGCGTGCTTGACTTATACGTTGCTGGCGCATCGGGGTCGGTAACCATCGTTGGTACGTCTTTTGCGTCGTCTTTGACAGGTGCGCCAGATATTGACCGAACCGCTACGGCCCCTGCTTTTATTAGCGTTGAGGACATTGGAATAAACTGATGAAAAGCCTTGCTATTTTGTTGGGTGTCATTGTTGCTGTGTGGATTTGGATTTGGGCATGACTTTCAACCCGTCTAAAGCCCTTATTGCATTAGTTGGACTTGTCTGCATGACTGTGCTTATCGCCGTTGGTTCTATTGACCAAGACCAAGGCCTACCGATTATCACAATGATTGTTGGCTATTCGGTAGGCAACGGCATGGCCGCCCTAAGCAATAAGCCTGTGGAGCCAATCATAAAGAAAAAGGGACAATGACCACTTTCCCTGTTTTGCCTATCATTATGCCAACTGATTTGACAGGGCAAAAAAATGGGTACGTTGTCGCAGCTGTATTGCGTACTATTCAAAAACCGTCAGGGAAATTAGAACAGCATGCCGCTACCGCATGGAACTGTTTACAACTCGCCGCCTACTTCAATGGTTTAACACTGAACCAGGTGGGCGCTTACCGTAGTTACAGCCAACAGTTAGCCCTTTTCAATGCTAGATATTCGACTACTGACATGGGCCGAAAGCCCCAAGTTGTTAGAATTTGGCAAGGCAAAAAATACTATTTGAAGCCTGGCATGAGTCCGTGCGCCACGCCTGGTAACAGTGACCATGGCTGGGGACTCGCCGTAGATTGCGCCAATTGCAGTGAAGGCTCAGCATTGCTTACCTGGCTACGGGGAGATTCTTTTGACACCTGTCAAGCGTTACGGTATGGCTTCACATGGGCTGTTTCAGACCCTAAAAACCCTAACTTTGAGCCATGGCATTTGCAGTATGTACCAGGGGACACCTACACCCAGGCGACCTTAGACGCCATAAAGGTTTTCCCTAATTTGGTAGCGTGACTTGACTTCGACTTGATTAGTCGGTAAACCAATCCCGACCTGACCCCGACTGAAGGAATCAAAATGAATGTGAA
>CAYHBF010000074.1:0-1563 GCA_964354835.1 uncultured Candidatus Saccharibacteria bacterium | reverse complement strand
TCACAAGGCAAAGCTATATGTTCACAAGGCAAGGGGGTGTCCCTTACGGACATTGGCGCTACCTGGGCCTAACCACGAAGATGTTGGCTCGTAGGAAAGACCCGGTTAGTTTCAAAATCTGGACAGAACAGCGTGCCACCGATGTATTCGTAGAGGGAAGTCAATTCCCTTAGCTCCACCAGTCGCCCATAGGTATTCATTCCTCCAGTTGGCGGAGCAGGAAAGGAGGAAAGAAGTGAGAAAGATTATGACAATGCTAACACGTAAATGTTAAGATGTTATTAAGAAACAACCCATAAGACTAATAGTCTGTGGACTTTTTCGCATTTCAGCTAAGCGATCACCCTGTGTATTGTCTGTACTCCTGCCTTATTTGAGGAGTAGGGAGTAGGACAAGTGAAAGGGAAGCACCACGCCAGAAACAAGAAAGGGAACATTGGTGCTACCTACGACCAGTCACGGAAATGTTGGCTCGTAGAGAAGATCTACTCAGCCTTAAGACTCTGGAGCTAACTCTCCCATTCTCTTTTCTTGAGACGAATACTTACTACAGGTAGGATCGCTACAGCTAAGAAAAGCAGTGTCATCAGTATAGCAAACGGCATATTGATTCCTTCTCCAGAGACATCAGCAAGGACATCACTCCACGCAAGAAAAGGGATGATACCTATAGGTATCATCAGGATACTGGAAGTTAGACATAAACTCCATAGTTTTCTCTTCAGTGTATAGATTCCGCCAGCACCAACAAAAAAAGCCCAGAGCCAAGGCAACCATCCCAGCAGTCCTGGAATGAATCCATAGATAGCGCGAAGCATTGTAATCCCCAGTATTGCGCCAATTATCATCAGAATACCTGCTGCTTTTCTCATCTTACCCCTCCCTTTACTTCATGCTGACCGCTGAAACCTCAATCGGCTGTGTTACAACCTTGGCTATCACATTCTTATCCCTAAGTCAGATGGCTGGGCTAGCGTCGTTTCCAAGCAGTTCTCCTTGTAGGCTTCCTAACAGTTTTGCGTGCTGGCTTCTTGGCAGTCTTCCTTGCTGGCTTCTTGACAGTTTTCTTTACTGGCTTCCTTGCTGGCTTCTTGGCAGGCTTCTTATATCCAACTTTGAGCTTCTGAGTTCTGTAGCCGATCACCGAACCAAACCAAGGCTCCCGTTCCCTAACTACCCTTGTCTTTGTGGCTTTACCATGGTCATTTCTGCAAACCAAGAAACAGTTCTTTTGGCTAGTATTGGCCGAGTTATTGTCCTTGTGGTCAAAATGATAGGTCCCACTGCCCCAGGTCAAAGGTATCTTACACACCCGGCATTTGGAACGAGGCATCTTGGCAGGGACTTTGCTATCCGCAAGATATTTTAGAAGCACTCTCTTTGCATTGTCTGTTCCTGCTGCCTTGAGCCACTCAACTCTTTTTGTTACTATGCTGAATTCTATTCTGTCCATATCTCAATTATCCTCCCTTCTTAATAGTGTAAGAAGTAATCAGCCATGTATGACAGACTTTAGCTCGTGGGAAGTATCCCCTTCCCTACCACCAGCTTTGTGCAGGTCTT
>CAYHBF010000073.1:0-3551 GCA_964354835.1 uncultured Candidatus Saccharibacteria bacterium | reverse complement strand
CAGTTCTTGAGGCAAAACTTTTTTTTCTCTTGCCCGGTTTATGATTTTGTCATCAATATCAGTAATATTTTGAAGATAAAAAATCTTATATCCTGCCCGTTTGAGATATTTTACGATTACGTCAAAAACAATGTAGGTTCTGGCATGGCCCAAGTGGGAAAAATCGTAAACCGTCGGTCCACAAACAAAAACATTTACTTTTTTACCCTGTCTTGGTCGAAAAGCCTCCTTTTTTCGAGATAGTGTGTTGTAAATTTTAAGCATAAACGCTGTTTTATTTTACCACAATTCAAAATATCTTTAGCTATAACTTTTTATTATTATAAACAAAAAACCTCTTTTTTGAAAGAGGCTATTGTTTAGAAATTAGTTATTAGAAATTAAGAAAACGATTATTAATTATAATTGGAATTGACAAATATTTTTAAATATATTATACTATAAACGGTTCCAAAAAAATAAAATTTAATATACAGAAGGGGAAAAAAGATGAAAAAAAAGATGGTCGTTGTGTTAGATTTCGAAGGACCGGTGGCGAACTCTATGCCAACCCTGATCAAACTAGGCATAGAATGTATCAGAAAACACTTTAATGCTGAAATGGCAAAAGTTGAAATGGCAGAAGAGAAAGCGGAAGAGATGGTTTTACGTTTCTCGGGTGGAACTTTTAGTGAAGCTTTTTTAAATGTGCTTGCATTTCTTGTTCCGGGATACGACCAGGAGAGGTGCGAACGGTGTTACAAAGAGTTCCTCGAAAAGAGAGCGACGATCTATGAGGAAGTAGAGCCTTTTCCAGAAGTGGTTGGAGTAATTAAACAGCTTTCTATTTCTAAAAATTTCCACCCGGTGATTTCCTCTGGCCTTGAAAGAGCTTATATCGAAGGATTTTTAACGAGGATTGGGATTATTAATTTATTTGAAGTGGTTTATGGCGGAGACGACGGAAAGAAGGAAAAACACATCCAAATGTTTCGCCATAAATACCCCGGCGAGGAAATGGTCATTGTTGGTGATTCTTTTTATGAAATGGGACTGGGAATTAAATCTATTGGAGTAGCACGAAAAGCCTGGCAGGCACCACTCCTTAAGGAGGCGGGAGCGAGTGCAATTATTAGCTCTTTAGATGAATTATCACGTACTCTAAAAGACATTTAGAATATTTTTGAGTAGATTTATGGACGACCATTTGGTCGCCCATTTTTATTTTGATTTTTTTGAAAATTCGTGATAAACTGCTTAAATGGTCAAGAAAAGTTCTTTATTTAATTATTTAAAAATATGAAAAAAATTGATATTATTCTAGCGATTATTACAGGGGAAGGTGTTGCCTGGTTATTTGCATGGCTAATCAAAAACTCTCCGAACATCAATTTGCCTTTTTTGTATTGGTTATTACCTCTTTCTTTTCCGGTTTTAGCCATCATTGGACTTTGGATTTCTTATCTGATAGGAAAAAGGTTTTTATTTGTTTATCAGCTGGCAAAGTTTTGTCTGCTCGGCGCTTTTTTTGCAATATTTGACCTTATTATTTTGAATTTTTTATTGGAATATTTCGGCATTTCTAAAGATGAAACCGTAAAATATGCGGTTTTCGTCGCAACCTCTTTTGTTATCGCCACAACGGTAAAATATGTAGGAGACAAATATTGGGCATTTGAAAAAACGGGAAAGAAGCAGATGGGAGTAGAATTTGGAAAATTTTTTGCAATTACGCTGGTTAGTGGCGTAATTCAAGTTATTGTAGCTTCTCTTCTGTTTGCTGTTTTGCCGTCTCTGTTGGAAATCACTGAATTGGTTGCAGGTAACCTTGGCAAAATCGGCGGCATTCTTATTGCTACTGTCTGGAATTTCATCGGCTATAAATTTTTTGTCTTTAAGAGCTAAATTGAGAGAAGAGTTTTATCTCATCGAACGCTGAAGCTTCAGCTGAAGTATAAGAAGAAGCATCCTTCTTCGCACAGTGAAGCTTTAGCTGAAACTTAAGAAGAAACTTATTTCTTCGCATAATAAATTATGACGCTTGTTTTATACCGCAAATACAGACCACAGACTTTTGCTGAAATTGTCGGTCAGGAGCACGTTGTAAAAACACTGACCAATGCCATTTCAAATGGAATGGTTTCTCATGCCTATTTGTTTTCCGGGCCACGGGGTTCGGGGAAAACGACCATTGCCAGACTTTTGGCTAAAGCGGTAAATTGTGAGAATCGGAAGTCAGGCGAGCTCGCTGAAGATTCAGTTCATCTCGCGCCTCGCTCGGCTTTGCCGAGTTCGGCATTTGAGCCCTGTAATAAATGCAATTCCTGTCTGGAAATTATGGAAGGCAGGTCTTTGGACTTAATTGAAATTGACGCTGCTTCCCATCGGGGAATTGATGAGATAAGGGAATTGAGAGATGGAATACAATTTGTTCCAACAAAATCAAAATATAAGGTCTTCATAATTGATGAATCGCATCAGTTAACCAAAGAGGCGTCCAATGCCCTTTTGAAAACCCTGGAAGAGCCGCCAGGCTACGCCATCTTTATCTTGGCCACCACTGAAATTCATAAGATGATTCCAACGATTATTTCCCGATGTCAGAGATTTGATTTTAGGAAGTTAACCATACCGGAAATTATTAAAAGATTAGAGTTTATTTGCGAAAAAGAAAAAGTCAAGCTGGAAAAAGCGGCTTTGGAATTAATTGCCATAAATTCGGGGGGCTCAATCCGGGATGGAGAAAGCATATTAGACCAAGCTCTGACTTTCTCCGGAAATTTAAGTCGGGAATTAAAAGCGGATGATGTTAAAGAAATATTGGGATTAGTAGATACTGAATTAGTCAGCAATTTTACCGATTTTCTTTTTCAGAAGAAGGCTGTTGAAGCCATTAATCTCTTAAATGAGGTAACTGAACGAGGTTTAGACCTCCAGGAGTTCAGCAAATCCCTGATTAATTATTTAAGACAGGTATTGATTTTAGGTATCACCGGCGTAGCCGCCGCCGAAGCGGATAACCCGATAATTACCGGATTGACCAAAGAGGAGTTTGAAAAGCTTAAAATTCAGGCAGCGGCTTTTAAGGAAGAAGAACTTCATCGGATTATTGAATTATTTCTGGAAGCGGAAAACAAAATGAGATACTCGCCAATACTTCAATTGCCCCTCGAATTAGCAACGATTGAATCTTGCCAAATTGTATAACATTGCGGGGTCGTCTAACGGTAGGACAACAGATTTTGGATCTGTCTATCTAGGTTCGAATCCTAGCCCCGCAGCACTTCGACTCGCTTCGCTCGCTCAGCGCAAACATTTAGCGAGCGAGACGAAGTGTCCTGAGTTTACCGAAGGACAAACCCATGTATTATCTCTATTTTCTTCTTTGCGATGACAATAGTATTTATACTGGCGTTACCAATGACACTGAAAGAAGGTTTTTAGAACATAAAAATAAAAAAGGCGGTCATTATACTAGCAGTCGCAACGCGGTTAAGATTATCTATAAAGAAGAATATCCAACACAAAAAGAAGCATTAAAAAGAGAAAGGCAAATCAAAGGTTGGCGTCGA
>CAYHBF010000072.1:0-3709 GCA_964354835.1 uncultured Candidatus Saccharibacteria bacterium | reverse complement strand
CCGTCTTATTTTCCCACTTTGCCCACTCCGGCGGCTGTGCTGTGTAAGTAGCAACGTCGCCGGAATTGAACTCGATTGTTATTGGTAGTTTCATACTGTGCTCCCGTTTGTAGTAGTTATGAGATTGTTAAAGCTGGAGTGCCTACGACTGTCATTGTCCATGTGTCGGTCTGCGCGTCCGGCGCTGTTCCGCCAGCGTTAGGAAATACTGGCAAGATGTCAAGTGCGAAGACTGCGCCTGTTGTAGTTGTAAGCGAGACCGCTAAAGTTGTATTTGGTGCAGTATCGGCGGCAGTCCACATAGCCTCAAATAGTGATGATGCAACGCCCCAGTCGGCCAAAAGTGCAACCGTCAAAGTCCATTGATCGTCGATGTGCTTGTATGCCTTGCCATCGAGTGTCTGATACGTAGTGATAACTGGAGCGTTCGATAGAACGACTGAAGTTGTTTGTGCGTCATAGTTGACCGCCGCGAGTGTGAATGTGATCTCTCTCGCCGTGACGATTGTTGTTGCCATGATTTTGCTCCTTTAGATTGTCTGTTGTGTGTAGTAAGTGGAGACCGAGAGATCCGCGACGAGCAAGCTGCTCGCCCCTACTGAAGTGATTGTCGGACGTTGAACGTCGCCGACGACGTAACCTGACGGCATAACCGCCAGAATGCTGATGATGAGCTTTTCTAAATTGTCAAGTGCTCCGGCGTTTGAGTTATACGCAACGGCGGCAGTCACGACGAAATTGATTTTGACTCGAACCTGACTTTTGCCAATTATTGAAGTTTCAAGATAAGGCGAATCGGGAACGATGACAACGGCTGGCGGAATGACCGCTTCGGGAACGGACGAATAAACCGATGCGACGACGCCTGATAAAGCTGTCGCAAGTGTGCCGCGAACGTTTGTCGCGATTGATGTTGGAGTAGGCATTTAGAGGGCCATAGTTTCGACGTCAAGATAAGGCGAGAGAAGTCCGACGACTCGATTGAGAAGTGATCGACCCATTCGGAACGGAGACGGAGCAAAGTCAACGCCTTCGATTTGTCCGCCGGGAGCGACGATGGATTGAAATATCTCTACGCTGACTAAGAGAATTGCATTCTCGACGGCGTGATTGTCTGCGTATAAAGTTAAAGCGTCGGCTCCGGATAAGTAGGCGACGCCTGCCGGAATGACTCCGCGAGCTGTTACGTCGGCGTTGACTTTTGCGGCTGAGAATGTATAAGCGGAGACGATGTCGTCTGTGACGGTAACTGTTGCATTGAATAATGACGGAACGCATCCAGTCACGACGACGGACTGACCTGTAACGAATCCGTGTGGCCTTTGTGTGACATAGTAGGCGACATCGTTTGTTAGATAAACGCCAGCGACGGCAGCTTGATTAGCAGTCAATAGCGGCAGAATTACATTCTGAGCACTTTCAATAATCGATTGAAGATAAAAATCTGAGTAAAGGGAAATCGAGACGCCAAGAATGTCACGAAGCTGTGTCGCTGTAACAATGTTCGGCATCTCGATTCCTTTCCCTCGACTGCTCGGCTAGATACGGGAGCGCACCTAGCCGATGATTGTTTAATCAGTTAGATTAGACTTGATTCCAGCAAGCACCGAATGGAATCTTTGGAGCGATTGCAGCATAACCATAATAAAGAATGTCAATAGTGCCGTCGCTCTGTATTGCTGTTCGTAATGTAAAGCGTTGAGATTCATACCATGTCCAAGCATCCGGATTGACAACAACCATTGAAAAATCTCCGGTTGATGTTGTAGCGCCAGCGTTACCAATGGAACGTGAGACGAATAGATTGAGCCCCGGTGAAACTACGCCGCGAAGTGAATCGCCGCGGACATTTCCTGCCGCGTTGCTTGGCTGTGCTGCGTTGTATAGCGGTGCGCCATTGTCGTTATATCCCATGATATTTGTCCATTGTCCAGGAGATACGACGATGTTACGAGCGAATCCAAGACTTGATGCATAAACAGCACCAGCAGCTTGAGATGTGTATCCAAGAAATCCGGTTGAAGTGTTTGCGTTGACTCCTGTTTGCTGACCTGCTCCGGCGATTGTGCCAACTGCAAATTCGTCAGTCACTTTTGCATAAGCAAACTCAAGATTCTGGAGAAGTGCTGTTAGATATTCCGGACGGCTGCGATCGATAAGCTCGACTGTTGAAATTGCACGACCTTTGAATGATTGAACGGGAACGCTCAAGAATGTTGCTGAAAGTGATGATTCTGTAACGGCGGCATTTTCTGCGATGTTTGCCACAGTAGGAACAGCCGTGACCTTAGGGATCTCGAATGTCATTCCTTCGCCGATAAGTGTTTCACGACTTAGCGCATCAATCATTCCGCGATCAGCGTTTGCCAATGCGTTGATAACTTGTGTGCTTTGTGGTGTTGGAACCATGCCGGGAGCTGTGCTTGTTGTGTTGTCAGCTGCCTTAATGTATTGGCGAGAATCTTCATCGTGAAGAATCGATGCCTTGAGATAGTGCTCAAGATATGAAACTTTGGACACGATTGGCGAGCGCGGAGCTGTGAAATACAGCGGACGAGATGCCTCGGCCTGTACGACTTTGGAAGCTTCAACCGTTTCGGCTGTTGCTTCGGTAACGGTTGGAGTTGTTTCCACTTGCGTTTCTCCTTCGATTGTTGGATTTGTTTCTTCTGTCTCCGGCTCTTCCGGATCAGAATTTTCACTTGCCGCGATTGCGACCTTTGCGCTGGCTATTGCTGGATCTGTGACGAGTGAGACCTCTTTAAGAGAACTCGCACTAATCACAAGAACTCCATCGACATTCTTGTACTTGTCGGCCATGACACCGACTGAGAATCCATCTCTCAAGCCTGTCGAAGCTTCCACGAGTGCATCGCTTCCGGCTGTTGTATTGCCAACGGTGAACACCGCGTCGATTCCTTCGGTGCTGACAATGTAAGATTTCAAAAAGCCGATTGGAGATTCGCGACGATGTTCGAGAAGTAGCTTTGTCGAATCGCCAAAAGTGATTGAATTAGGCTTGAAAAGTGTCTCTCCGGCTGAGGTTGATCCAGTCTCATTCCATGTCACGATGCGGCCTGAGATTTCGCGCTTCGGAAAATCTGTCGCCGAAACTTTGATTGAGAAGTTGATATTCATTGGATTTTCTTTCATGGTGATAGATCCTCTTCCATTTTGATTTCGTCGGCTGTCATGACTCCAATTTCAAAAAGAGTTTTGTACACGTCCGCGCGCTCTTTTGCTGATCCGCGCAAATAATCATCTAGATCGAAACGAACCTCTTGAGAAGCTGGAACGAAATCGTTAGGCATTCCAGTCATTGATAGACGCTCTTCGATTGCTGTCATGATCGGACGAAGTGAAAAGTCAATAAGAGATTTTCTCTGAGACGATGCGTTTGAATAAGTCATCGATGCAAGAGAATCGGCGTCAACGTAATAGGCCGGAATACCTGACGCTCTTGCTAACTCTGTTGCAACGTATGAACGCGCCTCATTAAGTTGTAATTTAGATGGATCGAAACCAACGGCCTCAAGAGTCACGTCGGCATTGAGAAAAGCCGTCGAACGATTGCGACGAGCTGTGCCCCATGACTCCAGGAGCTTCGATATACGATCGGCTGGAAGTGCTGTTCCGTTTGACTTTAAGACCATCGCCGGAACTGGCTCGCGCGCATACATGACGGCGGCGCGCTCTAACTCTGCTCCGG
>CAYHBF010000071.1:0-14918 GCA_964354835.1 uncultured Candidatus Saccharibacteria bacterium | reverse complement strand
GGAAAAAACTCACTCTGGAAACAAAAGACAATAATTTATTTATTGAAAGCGAAAACTATAAGTCGCAAATCAAGGGGTTTACAGCAGAAGAATTTCCCATTATCCCCAAAGTAAGCGACGAGCGGTTAATTTCGGTTGATAATACTTCTTTCTGCCAAAGCTTAAACCAGATCGTTGATATTCCGATTACATCCTCGGCCAGACCCGAAATTTCCGGCGTTTTTCTCCAATTTAAAAAGGGGTTAGTTACAATGACAGCTACCGACAGTTTCAGACTGGGCGAAAGAAAATTATTTCTCGAAAGTTCGCCGAAAGAGGAAACAACTTTAACCTCTAAAGAATATTCTTTTATTCTCCCCCAAAAAGCCGCCAAAGAAATAATAAATATTTTTGGAGAAAAGCAGGGGCAAATTAAAGTTTACCTTTCTCCAAATCAGGTTATGTTTGAGTGCTCATTGGTAGAAACCCCTCATCCTCAAATTCAACTTCTTTCAAGGCTGATTGAAGGGGATTACCCGAATTATCAGGAAATTATTCCGAAAAAATTTGAGACTCAGATTGTTTTGGGGAAAAACGAATTTTTAAATCAAATTAAAATCGCTTCTCTTTTTAGCGGGAGAATAAGCGAAATTAAATTTAAAGTAGACCCAAAAAATCAAAAACTTCAGATTTTCAGTCAAAACCCGGAATTAGGAGAATACCAATCGCTCCTGTCGGGGAAAATCAAAGGCGAACCATTTGAGGCTTCTTTTAACCATCGGTTTTTGATTGATGGACTTTTGAATATAAAAAGCTCAGAAGTGATTTTTGAACTTAATAAAAAAACAAGCGGAGAAAAGTTGGCAGGGGTTTTAAAACCAGTTGGCGATGAAACTTATATTTATGTAGTTATGCCGATGGGAGCTAGCTAAATTTCTCAGTGACTCGCCAACCAATTTCGGATTCCCTTTTCCCAGTTATTATATTGAGAGTCTAGCTCAGGTTTTTCTGGAGGCGGCCCTTGCGGGTCGTCTTTATTTACGTACTGTAAAATAGTGTGAGGTTCGGTAGATGTTCCATTAAGGACTGGTTTTTGGGTTAATATAGACTCTGGTTCATTAAAATGTTCTTTGGGGTATTTTAAGAGAGTTTTTTCCATAAATTGATGCCAGATTGGGCCGGTTAACCTTATTCCTGGTACTTTAGACATTGATGAATTGTCGTTATTCCCCGCCCATATTCCCGTTACAATCGAAGGGGTGTATCCCACAATCCAGAAATTGTTGTAATATTGAGTGGTTCCAGTTTTTGCTGCCACCTGATAATCTTTAAAATACAAAGAAGACTGAGGGCCATATAGAGGAGCTCTGGCTTCATTATCAGACAGAATGTCATTAATTAAACGACAAGGCTCTGTTTCAAAAACTCTTTTTGGAGTTTTTTTATTTTCTTCAATAATATTTCCTTGATTATCTTCGATTTTTAAGATGGCCGTTGGTGTAACGCTGAATCCTTCGGTGGCAAAGACCCCGTAAGCTGAGGTTATGTCCAGTAATTTAACCTCTCCTCCGCCAAGAACTAAAGATAGGCCATAAAAAGAAGAATCTTCATTTAATGTAGTGATTCCTAAGGTTTTGGCGGTTTCAATCGTTTTTTCAATGCCAGCTAAATAAAGAACTTTTACCGAAGGAATATTTATAGATTGGGATAGAGCCTGCTTAAAAGTAACCTGGCCCCTGAATTGATTGTCATAATTTTGAGGGATATAATCTTTTTCTCCCCATTTGCCGAAATTAGTTTCAACATCCCATAAGAGAGTATTTGGCGTATAACCTTTTTTAAAAGCAACGAGGTAAGCGAAAGGTTTGAAGGCCGAACCCGGTTGACGGCCGGGATTATTTTTGGTTCCAAGAGAGACATTAAATTGGGGGTCAAATAGGCAGTTTTTCCCTGGAATACAATTTTTAGGATACGGGTCGCCGAAATAATCTGCTGAACCAACCATAACCAGAATTTGGCCAGTTTTAGGGTCAATTGCCACCAAAGAAGCATTATAAGAATTATAGATTTTGTTTTTTTCTACACCTTCCTCGACTATTTTTTCAGCAAATTCTTGCAGTTCCCAATCCAGGGTTGTATAAACCTTTAATCCTCTTTCTTTCAAAAAATCCTCTCCGTATTTATCGTCAAGATATTGTTTAACCCAAAGAGTAAAATGGGGAGCTTTAATCGGTTGGGAAATTTTAGCAAATTTTATTTCCTCATTTTTAGCTGTTTCGGCCTGTTTCTGATCTATTACCCCCCTTTTTTCCATCTGTTCTATTACATAATCTTTTCTGGCCAAAAGTTTGTCCTGGTGGTCTCCGTAAGGAGAGAGATAGCTTGGAGCTTGGATTATAGCAGCCAAAATGGCCGCTTCAGTCAAAGTTAAATCGGAAACGGATTTTTTAAAATAGGATTGACTGGCCGCCTCTACTCCGTAACTATTTTGACCAAAGGGGATTTGATTTAAATACCACTCCAAGATTTGATCTTTTGAATAGCGGCGGTCCAATTCTAAGGTCAAAATAATTTCGCGGATTTTTCTTTCGGCCGTTTTTTTACTCGTTAAAAAGGTTGACCGAATCAATTGTTGGGGGATAGTTGACCCTCCGTAGATTGGTTGGCCGATCTTAAGATTAAGCAAAATTGATCTGAATATCCCCTTAAAATCAATTCCAAAATGATGATAAAAATTAGAGTCTTCGGTAAAGATTATAGCTTGCTTTAAATGTTCGGGGACAACTTCCAAAGAAACTATTGTTCTTTTTTCTTCTCCGTAAATTTCATATAAAACCACCTGACCAGACCTGTCATAAATTTTAGTTGGTTGGACGATTTGTCTTTCGGTGAATTTTTCTGGTCGGGGAAGGTCTTTTGCATAATAGATAAACACAATTAAAGAAAAAAGAACAAAAAAGGAAAAACCAAGGCCAAAAATTTTCAAAACAAAAAATAATCTCCTTCTTTTTTTGCCCTTTTGGAAAGTATTCCGATAATATCTTCTTTTTGCCATATTTTTATGATACCATATATTAAAACTATGAAAATTAATACCAATTCCCGAAAAGTCAAAGAGATTTTAACTAGGAGCGTGGAAAATATTTATCCTAATCGTGAGGCGCTGGAAGAAGTTTTAAAATCTGGCAAAAAAATCCGTCTTTACAACGGAATAGATCCGACTGGAAAGCTCCATTTGGGTCATTTAGCTGTTTTACGAAAATTGCGCCAATTTCAGGACTTAGGCCATGAAGTTATTGTTTTAATCGGCGATTTTACGGCGACAATCGGCGATCCAACCGGTAAATTAATGGCCAGAAAATCACTATCTCGGAGGCAGGTTTTAGAAAATTCTAAAGATTATAAAAAACAGATTGGAAAGATTTTAGATTTGAATAAATCAAATATCAGATTTTTATACAACGAGCAATGGGCCAACAAACTAAAACCAATAGATTTATTGGAGATATTTTCTTATTTTACAGTTGCTAGGCTTTTGGAAAGGGATATGTTCCAAGAACGTATTAAAAAAGGGAGAGATATTCTTTTACACGAATTTGTCTATCCCGTGTTTCAGGCCTACGATAGCGCGACTATGAATGTTGATTTGGAGATTGGCGGCAACGATCAAACTTTTAATATGCTTAGAGGCAGGGATTTGGCGAAGAAGATGAGAGGTAAAGAAAAATTTGTTATGACTTTAAAATTATTAGTCGACCCTATGGGTAAAAAAATGGGGAAGACCGAGGGTAATTTAATTAGTTTAGAGGAACCAGCTAACAATATGTATGGTAAGATTATGGCTTGGCCAGATACCTCGCTATCTCGCGGCTTTGAATTATTAACTGATCTTCCCATAGTAGAGATTAGAGAAATTTTAAAGAAAATTGAAAAAAGAAAACTCAATCCTCGTGATGCCAAGACAAGATTAGCTCGAGAAGTTGTAAAAATATGTCACGGATCAAAAACAGCCCTAAGGTCAGAAAAAGAATTTGATAGAATTTTTAAAGAAAAAAAAATACCAACAAAAATATCTGGAATTAAAATTTTAGAAAAAGAGATTTCTCTCCTCCAACTTTTGGTCCGGATGAAATTTGTTTCCTCGAAATCGGAAGCTAGGAGATTAATTTTGCAAAAAGGAGTGAAAATTGATGGTTTAATTGAGTCCGATTGGCAAAAAATTATCAAAATTAAAAAAAGGATGATAATTCAAGTCGGGAAAAGAAAATTCGCTAAAATAATTTAAAACCCCTGACGACCAGGGGTTTTAAATTATTATTCTATAGTTTCTTCCTCCTCTTCTTCATCCTCCTCTTTTTCCAACCCTTTTTCTCCTTCCTCCCCTTCTTCCAAATCTTCCATACTTTCTACTTCTTCCGTTTCTTCCGTTTCCCCCTCTTCATTTCTTTCTCCCACAGATGAAGTTAAAAAATTATTCCGATAAATCATAATTTTCATTTAATATTTTTTTAATCATTCTCGACCTTTTAGGTCTTCCCCCTAGGATGTTTGTCTAGGGTATAGATGGTATGCCCTGTTACTGAAAAATGACAGGCAATACATTTATCTATTATCTATTTGACAATTATAATTTTCCAAGAATATCTGTCAAGGGGGGTTTAGGACTTTTCTTAGAGTTTAAATTTTAAATTTATATTAACTCTATTTTAAATGTTTTTTTATTCCCGTTCCACGCCCAAATTTCGACTCCCGCATTATATGTAATTTTAGGATTTATTTTATTTTTCTTTAAAAAATATTGTATTTTCTTCCTCCGAGTTGATAAATTAGACAAAGTAGTCAACTGAATAAATTTAAGATGTCCTGTTATTTTCTCCCAACAGACCATGTCAAAAATTCCAAAAATATCACTTTGTTTGAATTTTACTTTAGAGGGACACCAGATAATCCATTTTTTTTTCTCCAATATTTGAATTGCTTTTTTTCTAATTTCAGCCTCTTTTGGCACAGTGGTTTTTAACTATTTAAATCAAAGAGAAATTCGCCCTTTAGGGAAGCTTGGCGTTCGAATATATTTCTTGTACGGCGTCATTTTCGTCCAAAGCATCGAAAAATCTCTGACAGGCCTCCTTTTGTTTCTCATCGAGCTCAACCATTTCTTTTGGTACCCAATCTAAAGAAGTCGATTCAGGTTTGATACCCTTATTCTCTAAATTTTTTTTAATCTCTTCTAAACTTTCGATATTTGTATATATGTCCAAAACATCATTGTGCCAATAAAGGTCTTGAGCTCCGGCCTCGATTATTAATAATTCCATTTTTTCTTTGTTTTGAAATTCTTCAATTTGCGACTTATAATCTAAAGTTATACAACCCTTTCTCTCAAAAAGCCACTTAACCGAACCTTCGCCAACTAGTTTGCCGCTGTTTTGATTTAAAATTTGTTTTATTTCCCCAAGTGTACGGTTTTTATTATCTGTAATTCCTTCGATAATAATTGCAATTCCACCTGGTCCATAAGCCTCAAAAGTCACCTCTTCAAGTTTTTCTCCGGAAAGCTCACCGGTACCGCGTTTTATGGCTCGGTCAACATTTTCTCTTGGCATATTGGACTCTTTTGCCATTTCAATGGCTAGCCGTAATTTAGAGTTGGTTTCGGGATTTGCTCCACCTTCTTTTACTGTAACTGAAATTACCCTGGCCATTTTGGAAAAAACCTGCCCTCTTTTTTGGTCGGTAATATTTTTCTGATGCTTTATAGTTTTTGCGTGCGAATGTCCTGACATAGTATTTTAATTTTATTCTATTTTTATTTTTAAATCAAACTTTTTAATCCTTCTTTTCAAAAATAAAATTATTACCCCGGAAAAAATAGCTGCGGCAAGAGCGATTAATAAAATGAAGAAAAAATTATACCCCCCTTGAGATATTTGTTCACTGATAGCGGCAATTCCTTTTCCGGGTTCACCTTCTTTTTTAAATCTATCTTTAATGGCAGACTCTTTATCTCTTTCTTTTTCTGCCACAGTTTTAGTTTTAGAAAGGGCAGTAGAGGTTTCATTTTGAGCTCCCGGCGTTAAAATGGGGCTCCAAAACCAGCCCTCTTTTATCCCTCCTTCCCGATTATAGGATTGGCCAAGGGGAGCTTTCTCATAAGTTAGAGCATCAATAATTTTTCCATCGGGTTGTAAAAGATTTAAACTATCCCCGTCATTATTTAAAGTAATTTTTGTTTCTGGGCGGGAAAGAACTAAAAATCCCTTTGAGGAGATTTTCGTTCCTTTGGGAAAAGTATAAGCAGCGGTTTTTCCAATTATATCGCCAATTTGCCAATAAACTAAATCAACATCAAAATCATTTTGATTAAAAATCTCTATCCATTCCTCAGCTTCATCAGGTCCGACGGGTGAGGGCAGAATTTCGTTGATAACAATATTCGTAGGATAAATCGTTTGAACTTGTTGGGGCTGCGGGGGGTTGTCTTTCGCAGGGGGTTCGATAGCGGGCTCTGGCTGAGAAATTCCAACAACAATACTGTTTTTTTCCTTTGGCGTGCCCCCTGGGTTCTGGCTCGTTTGCCATTCTCCTGGAGCTATTCTTTCCATTGTCTGTTTAGTTTTATTATCTCCGGCAGACCAGTCAGAAGAATTATCCACTCTATCTATCAGATCGCCAAAATTATCATAAAGTTCTAATATTTCGCCGGCATTTCCCAAGGCACCGGTATAAGTCTGGTCAGCCGGAACATTCGGGACCGTAGCATTATCAGTCCTTTCTAATAAATAAAAACCATTAGCGGGAATTGTTCCAGATAAATTGATTTTTGGTGCTCCATCTTGGCTAACCAATTGCCAGCTATCAAGATTTATAGGATTTTCAGTATTGTTGTATAATTCTATCCATTCGTCGTTTGCCGAAACATCCGTTCCCATCCAGGATATCTCATTGATAACTATATTAAGAGGAGCGGCGGCGGCTTGGGCAAAGCCTTTAACTGGATTAAAAACCAAGAAAATTAAAAGAGGAGCTATTATTTTTAATTTCCCGCCGTAACGCAGTAGGCTTGACAAATTTCCCATAATATATTATAATGTATCGTATTAAACAGCCCCGGCATTGGGGGGTCAGGAATTTTTCTTAGTTGGATGGTTTGGCTAACCGCGAAACCACTCCTCGGAAACGTTCTAAAACTTGCGTTCCTAAACCTTGTTGGCCCCCCGCTGCCGGGGCTGTTTTTTGTTTTATTCTCCAGTTACTCTTTCTACCTCCTCCATTGTCGTTATTCCCTTTAAGACATTTATTAGCCCATCCTGATACATAGTTACCATTCCTTTTTTTATTATCTTTTCTCTCAGAGCGGCAATAGAGGGGGAGGTCAGTATAAATTTTTCCATATCATCATCAATTAAAAAGGCTTCAAAAATTCCAGCTCGACTTCGGTAACCGGTAAAATTACAGTCTTCACAGCCAACAGCTTTAGGGATTTTTAAGTTTTGAAGGCGGTTTTCCGAAAGGATTATTGTTCCTTTTGGGATATTTCTAAGAGCCTTTTTTATTTTTTCTAAATCTTCTTTCGTAATTTTTTCTAATTTTGTACATTTTTGGCAGACTTTTCTTACTAATCTTTGGGCAATAGCCATGTTTATAGCCGGAGCGATGTTGATTGGCTTTTCACCTAAAGCCTGGAGTCTGGCTATGGTACCAGCAGCATCATTTGTGTGTAGTGTGGTAAAGACCAAATGACCAGTTAAGGCAGCTTGAAGAGCGATAGAGGCCGTTTCCAAGTCCCTGATTTCTCCAACTAAAATTACATCTGGGTCTTGCCTCATTATTGATCTCAGGCCGTTGGCAAAATTATATCCTTTTTCTGGGACAACTTGAGTTTGAGATATTCCCTCTAAGTGGTACTCGATTGGGTCTTCAATAGTGATAGTTTTAATTTCTGGATTTTGAATTTTTTTTAAAAAAGCATAAAGGCTGGTAGTTTTTCCAGAACCTGTGGGGCCTGTAATAATAATCATTCCGTTCGGTTTTTTTATTTCTTTTCTAAGGGTTTTTAGCAAATCTTCTCTCAAACCCAGAGTTTCCATGTCTATTAAGCTTTTTGGATTCAAAATTCTAAGAACCATTGATTCCCCATATTCTGCCGGGAGAGTAGAGACCCTGATTTCGATAGGTCCTCCGCCAGTATCTTTGGTGGGGGGTGACAAAACAGAAAATCGGCCATCTTGAGGCCGATCAGTAATATTTAATTTGACTCCCGAAAGGAGTTTAACCCTCGAAAGAAGGTTTTCATATGTCTTTTTGTCTAAAACAAGAACGTCCTGTAAAATTCCATCTAGTCTAACTCGGATTTTCACCTGTTTTTCTTCCGGTTCAATATGAATATCGGAAGCGTCCAGTGAAATCGCTCCGCCTAAAATAATTTCTAAAATTTCAGTGACTCTTTTTTTTAGAGAAGTTTCAATTTTTTCTCTGAAATTAGAAACATTTTTAATTTCTTTTTGAATTTCCGCCAAAATTTCAGGGGAAATTTCTACAACGCCTGTAATTTTTTTTGAAATTTCGGGCATTTAGGTTAAAATTAACTTAAGGATTATTTATTTGAATTTATCCTATCTTCTTTAAAAAGTCAATCCATTCGACTAGCTCAGGATTGATGCTGAGTAGAGTCGAAGCATCAATGAAAAAAATCTATTTAACCAAAAATCCAGCTCAAACCCAAAAATTAGGAGAAGCTTTAGCTGCCGAGCTTTTGAAGAAAGCGAAGGGTGAAAAGAGAACAGAGTTCTCTTTGAGCAAAGAAATTCTAACCCACCACCATATTTTTGATGGGGGGCAAAAAGGTGCCTTAATTATTGGTCTGGAAGGAGATTTAGGAGGGGGTAAAACTACTTTTTTGCAGGGATTTGCTAAAGGATTGGAAATTAAAGAAAAGATATTAAGCCCCACCTTTGTTATTATGCGAAGGTTTAAAATTCGCGTAAATTCGTATTCAAATTTGTGTAAATTCGCGAATTTCTATCATATCGATTGTTATCGAATAAAAAAACCAGAGGAGATTTTAGATTTAGGGTTTAAAGAAGTTATGTCTAACCCTCGAAATATTATTGCGATTGAGTGGGCAGAGAAAATAAATAAAATTTTACCAAAAGAAACAATTTGGGTTAAGTTTGAATTTATTGATAAAACAACCAGAAAAATTGCGTTAAAATGTTAAAATGATAAAATGATAAAATGAAATAATAGCCAAAAGGGGAACCGGTTTATCATTATTGATTCCAATTCTATTATCCGCTGAGCTTATTGTGCTCCATATCGTTTAACCATAAAAAAAATGAAGTCTATAACAATTATTTTTAATCTTTGTTTTTTTTGCTTGATACCTCTTTCTTTCTATGCCGCATATTACTTCCGAAGATCTTTTCATCGCAGCAAGCTTGAAGCTTTAAAAAGTTATTCTAATGCCTTTATTTTTGAGGGGTTACTTTTTCTCACGTTTTTTTTGCCAGGACTTATCATATTTAACCCCACCCTCGTTCAGATTGATTTTATTTTACTCGACACCTTTTCTTCGATAGCTATCCTATTTTTTGCACCAGCAACTCTTTCTCTTTTAGAAAAAACATCTCGCTTTAAGAAGATTACATTTTTAACTATATTTTTTTGGACGCTAATCTCTATTTTTTTAAATATTTTTTTCTTTTCTCCAGCTACTCCATTAAAAACTGATGACTATATCTATTATTGGCAAAGCGGAACCCCTTGGCTTCAGGCAATAACTAGGGGGCTATTTTTTTTAGCCCTTTTAATAATTGCCATTTCCTTTCTTTTTGGGACGAGAACCACTAAAGAGGAGGCTCTGTCAAAAAAGTCCTTTTTAATTGGTTTATGTTGCTTAATAATAGATATCGCTTGGTTTATTTTTTGTTTTTTTCCATTTTTTTATTTCTCGCCAGAATTATTAATTATTTCTGGACTTATTGCTTTTTTGGGATTTTCCATGGAAGCTATCACCGTTTTCTTGTTATTCAAATCCTCCCCAAAAATATTTTTAGAAAGTTGACTTAACTTTTAAATGGCCAATAAAAAAAATTTAATTATTATTGATTCTAACTCCATTATTCACCGGGCTTATCATGCTTTACCTCGTCTAACTACAAAAGGGGGAGAATTAGTAAATGCTGTTTACGGCTTTTTATTAGTTTTTTTTAAGGCAATAAAAGACTTTCAGCCCGATTATATTGCCGCTGCCTTTGATTTCCCGGCTCCTACTTTTCGGCACAAAAAATTTAAAGAATATAAAGCCAAGCGTCCGCCGGCGCCAGAAGAACTCTATCAGCAAATTCCTAAAGTAAAAGAAATTTTAAAAAGTTTTAATGTTCCTGTTTTTGAAGAAGAAGGATTTGAAGCCGACGATATTATTGGAACCATTTCTAAATTAGCCCCCCGAAAGCAGGTCCTTCCAGAGATTGAAACAATTATTTTAAGCGGTGATTTAGACACTCTTCAGTTGGTTAACCCCAGAACCAGAGTTTATTCTTTAAGAAAAGGGGTAAAAGACATTATTTTATATGACGAAAAATTAGTGAAAGAAAAATTTCAAGGATTGAAACCGGAACAACTTCTCGATTTTAAGGCCTTAAGGGGCGATCCTTCAGATAATATCCCCGGGGTTACCGGCATAGGAGAAAAAACAGCGATTGAGCTTCTTTTAAAATTTGGGAGTTTGGAGAACTTATATAAAACGGTCGAAGAAGATAAGTCTTCTTCTCCACCATTCACTGCGGCTCGGATAATTGAAGAAAATTCAGAAAAAGCAAAAAAAATTAGACCAAAACTTAAAGAAACCCTGCTAAAATACAAAGAGCAAGCCTTTATTTCTAAAGACCTGGCCAAGCTTTTTGAGAATGTGCCGATAGATTTTAATCTAAAAGAATGCCACTGGAAAGAATATAATAAAGAAAAAGCAACCCAAATTTTAAAAAATCTAGAATTTCATAGTTTAATAAAAAGGTTGCCCACGGCTAAAACTCAGAAAGAAAATACGGTTGGAGGGAACTTAAAGTTGTGGTAAAATAAATAATACAAATGAATCTTTTGAATAAACAAAATGCTTCTCTTAATAACTGGCAGGTTGCCAAATTTTTATGGCTAGCTCAAGCCTTGTCAAGTCTATGTTTTGGTATTCCTCTGGTAATAATGATCTTATTTGCGGCGAATGTTGCCTTGCCCGTTATCAAAGGGACTATTCTCCTTTACCTCAGTGTTTCTTTTTTCGTTTTTGTTCCTTTTAATGGAGTTTTACCTCTTATACTTTTAAAACCTGTCAAAAAAATATTGAACAAAAACTATGAGGAAAGGGAAACCGTGACGAAAGAGAAATTATGGGTTGTTTCAAGACTTTTAAATTTACCGCTTCGTTTTTCCCTTATTGTTTTTTTCTACTCTTTCTTAGGTTTTATTTTAGGCTTATTTTTTCTATGGCTGGGATTGATACCAGAGCTAATGCCTATAATTGGAATTATAATTGCTCTTGGCCTGGCTGTCGGTTTTGCGGCTTGTGTTATCCAATCCTTTTTGGTTATCATTCTCTTGGAAAATTATTTCCGGACCCAAATAGAAAATTTGCCCCCTTTTTATTTAAAGACAACCAGAACAATGGAAATAAAAAAACTTCCCTTATTTTGGAAGATTTTTTTTCTGACCTTCTTTTCCGTTACTGTTGCTCAAGTATCTTTATCATCTCTTTATCTGGGCAGGGTTGCTATTTACTCGCCAGAGGATATAAAAAAAGCCTTAACATATGTCAGCGTTGTTGTAGCCTTAACCTTGATTTATGTCGTGACTGTAACCATCTTTTTTTCCAGAAACTTGATCTACCCTCTTAAAAAAATAATTCTTTGGGCAGATAAAATAATTAAAGGAGGAGCAAAAGAAGGAATTTCTCTAATCACTAATGACGAATTTACAGAAGTGATTGAATATTTGAAACAGATGCAAGAAAAATTAGAAAATTCCAGCATTTCTTTAGAAATAAAAATTAAGGCTCGAACTAAAGAGTTAGAGGAATTAACCGAACAGCAGGAGGAAATTATCCAAGAGAGAGTCAAAGAGATTCAAAAAAGATCAGAAGAGTTGGAAAGATTTCAAAGATTAACTGTTGGTCGGGAACTTAAAATGATAGAATTTAAAAGAGAGATAAAAAGGATGAAAAATCAACTCAAATCTAAGGGTTAAATTAAAAGACATGATTCAAAAAATAGAAATAGAAAATTTAATGCAAATAAAAGGAAATGTCAAAGGCGGAGTAATCCAAGCCAATGTCGTCTTCGTTCGTGAAACAGCCGGAGTAGAAAATTTAAAAGCTGTTGAGGGTAAAATGGCTGGATTAGGTTATCCGTTTGATTTCAGCAAAATTAATATTGGAGAATGGTACCCTGAAGCGCTTAGTGTCTTAATTATATTGGTAGCTAAAGATTTATTTAATTGGACGGAGAAAGATATCTTTGAAATGGGGAATTCCGCTCCTAAATATTCTTTTATTTCTAAAATAGCTATGAGATATTTCCTTTCTTTGGAAAGGATAATTAAAGAGATACCTAATTATTGGAAAAGTCATTTCGATTTTGGCGGACTTGAATCTTATAAATTTAATGAAAAAGAAAAGTACCTTATTCTTCATGAAAAAGGGTATAAATTTCATCCCCTGTTGTGTATCTATCATTCTGGTTACTTTCTGAGAATTGCTCAGTTCGCAATCAAAAGCAAAGAAATTACCATTGAAGAAACAAAATGTATTTTTAAAGGAGACCCTTATCATGAATATATAATTAAGTGGATATAAAAATTCTAAATTCTATTTAAAATTTTAAATATTTTTATGGACCAAGAACTTACAAAAGATATCGCCAAAAAATTAATGGAAATTGAGGGCGAAACAAGAGGAGTAGTTTTAAAGACTGACGGTGAATACGTTTTAAAAGAAAAAGGAGAAGAGGGTCTTAAAAAAGTTGAAGATGAATTAGAGGGATTAGGTTACCCAATAAAATTCAAAGAAATCAAAACTATGGATTTTTTTCCAGTAGGATTAAGAGTTATTTCTTTATTAACAATAAAGAAAATCTTCAATTTTGACGATGAAAAAATAAAAGAAATGGGCATTTTCGCTACCAAAGTTTCCCTAATTATAAAAATTTTCACTAGATACTTCCTTTCAGTAAAAAGAGTTTTTTACGTAGAATCTCCAAAAATATGGAGAAAACACTGGACAGAGGGTGAATTAATACCTGTTGAGATAAACGAAGAAAAAAAATATGCAATTCTGAGATTAAAAAATTTTTCTCTACACCCTATTTATTGTAAATATTTAGAAGGTTATTTTTGCGGTGTTTTATTAATGTTGGTTAAAACGACAAAAATGATTCCCGAGGAAACAAAATGTAAATTTCGGGGCGACGAACATCATGAATATTTAATAAAATGGCAATAGAGCTTACCAAAGACGTTGCTAAAAAATTAATGGAGATTAAGGGAGAAGTAAGGGGGGTAGTTTTTGGAATTGATGAAGCATACGTTTTAAAAGAAAAAGGAAAAGATGGTCTTAAAAAAGTTGAAGAAGAGTTAGAAAAATTGGGTTATCCAATAAAATATGGAAAAATTGAGACCTTTAATTATTATCCAGTAGGATTAAGAGTTATTTCTTTATTAACAATAAAGAAAATCTTCAATTTTGACGATGAAAAAATAAAAGAAATGGGATTTTTCGGCACTAAAATTTCTGTGATAGTTAAATTTTTTATAAAATATATTTTTTTTCCTAAAAAAGCATTCAATACCCAGACATCAAAACTTTGGAGGGAGCATTGGACTATTGGCGATTTAATTCCGGTTGAGATAAACGAAGAAAAAAAATATGCAATTATGAGATTAAAAAATTTTTCTCTACACCCTATTTATTGTAAATATTTAGAAGGTTATTTCCCTGGGCCATTTAAACTAATGATTAAAAGTTCTAAAATGACCTGCGAAGAAACAAAATGCACATTCAGAGGAGATGAATACCACGAATATTTAATAAAATGGCAATAGAAAAAAAAGAGGAAGAAAAGGTTTCTGTTTTATTGGAAGACTTAGCCTCTCTCGAAAGTTATTCAAGTGATTTATTTGTTTTTTTACCCTTGCCAGTTTGTCTTGTTAGTTCAATTGGGATAATTTTAGAAGCCAATCCTTCTTTTGAGAAAATTTCTGGTTATAAAATAGATGAGAGCATTGGAACGGCAATAGAAAAGATTTTTGAGAAAAGAGAGATTGAAAAGTTAGCTAAAGAGACTTTTGAAAAAGGTTTTGTAAGGTCAAGAGAAACTAATATCTTTACGAAGGATAAAAGAAAGGTTCCGGTTAGCGTTTCTGCCACTCTAAGAAAAAGCGCAGAAGGAGAAATTATCGGCTACTTTATTGGCCTTTTTGACTTAACCGAAATTAAATCTACAGAAAATGAGCTTAGACAGGCCCAAACTGCACTTTTAAATATGCTTGAAGATACCGAGGAAGAAAGAAGGAAATCCGAAGAAGAAAAAAATAAGACTTTCGCAATTGTTAATAATTTCACCGATGGATTGTTGGTTTTTAACAAAGAAAACAGCCTTTCTTTAATTAATCCTCAGGCAGAAACTTTTTTCGGCATTAAAGCAAGAGATATAATTGACAGGCCAATTTTAGAATTAAGTACCTTTCCTATTATTGGGCCAATAGTGACTCTACTTGGAAAGGAGATGGGGGAGGTTTTTAGAAAAGAATTTCAGATTAAAGAAAATTTAACTTTAGAGGTAAGTACAATTCCGATAATGAGAGGAGAAAAAAAAATGAGCACTTTGATAATTTTGCACGATGTTACCCGCGAGAAAATGATTGAAAAAATGTAGACCGAATTTGTTTCT
>CAYHBF010000070.1:0-17488 GCA_964354835.1 uncultured Candidatus Saccharibacteria bacterium | reverse complement strand
AATCGGGAAGGGGATAAACTCCTAAAACATCTGCGATTAATTTGATTTTTTCACCAGGGAAAATGGGTTTTAAAAATTGGCAACCCCTGACATCGTAGGCCAAAAAATGATAATTTTTATGCTCATTCCCGATCTTTTTTCTTAAAAGAATAGTGGACAACTGAGCCAGGGCTTCCACCACTAAAACCCCAGGCATAATTTTAAAATCAACAAAGTGTCCTTTAAAATAATAATCATCACTTGTCGTTTGATAAAAACCAGAAATGGTGTTTTCTCCAATTTCCTCAACTCCGTCCACAAACAAAAAAGGTTCCTGATAGGGAATAATTTCTTTGATTTGTTGTTTAGTTAAAACCATTAATTATAGAGGCAATCCTCCGTCAATATTAACAACGGTTCCAGTAATAAAGTTTGCCTCTTCTGACCCTAAAAAAACTATCAAACTCGCCACCTCTTCGGGCTTGCCAAAACGACCCAGGGGAGTAAATTTTTTAACTGTTTCTATTACTTGAGGGGGGAGATTTTCAGTTAAACGAGTTTCAATAAAGCCGGGAGCAATGGCATTAACCGTTACTCCAAAGCGACCCACCTCTTTTGCCAGGGCCTTGGTGAAACCGATGATTCCGGCCTTGGCTGCAGCATAATTTGTCTGACCAAAATTTCCCCTTTGTCCAACTAAAGAAGAAACACTGATAATCTTTCCCTGATTTTGAATAATTAATGGCAGGACGGCTTTTGTACAATTAAAAACACCGGTCAAATCAATATCAATTACCTTTTGCCATTCTTCTTTTGCCATTTTAGCCAGAGTTCTGTCCTGGGTAATACCGGCATTATTAACCAAAATATCCAGTCTGCCAAAATCTTTTTGGATACTTTCAACCATTTTTTCCACCTCTTCTAACTTTGAAACGTCAGCAAAATAATATTTAGCTTCCGAATCCAATTTTTCAATCTCTTCTTTCACCTTCTTTAAATTCTCCTCTTGTGAAGAGATGTCATTTAAGGCAATTTTGGCTCCAGCTTCGGCAAATTTTTGAGCAATAGCTTTGCCCATGCCGCCCGAAGCTCCGGTAATTAAAACTACTTTGTCTTTAAAAGTGGTCATATCTTTTCTACATTAAGTTGAATTTCCTCAATCTCCCGACCAATAATCGGAATACTCTCAATTTTAACCTTTTTTAGCCATTCCGGCAAGGGTTTGATTCCGCAGATTTCGGCAAAAATTCTATCTAAATTAAAGGAATTAAAACTGGCCAGGACTATGCCCAAAAAGGCGACGAATCCAGATGTCGTCTGAATGTAATTACCCTCGGCGATCGTTAAGTGGTCAGGCAATATTTTTTGCAGTTTTCTCATTGTTTCATCTGGGTTGGGGAGGCGTTGAAGAGAAAGATAAGATTCTTTTCTCAAAAATTTTAAAGTATTCTCAGCCGCTCCTCTTACTCCCAAATTTGAATCTAATTTGATAATCGGGAGATTAATTATTAAATCCGCATTAAAGGCCTCCTCGGAGACTTCAAGTCCGTCTTTTTTTATGAAACCTGTTTTGGCTAAATCTAAAGGTAAAATTTTGTAATCCTGGCAAACCTTTAAGAGTTGAGATTTTTGAACTACTAATTCAATCGGGATCTCATTAAAGCTTTGGCCGGCAACTTTAATGTTTTTTGCTTCTGCCCCAATCTTTAATAAATATTTAATTAAACTCTCTAAAAATTGGGGAGTTGTGTTTTCAGCAAAATAGGGGTGTTTTGGTGAAATCAAGGTTGGCAAAATCAAAATTTTCGCCCCCCAACAAGATTTCTGGTTGGGGGTCAAACCGCCGAGTAACTCTACCACACTTTCAATTGCTTCTAAAATATCGTATTTTATTCGCCAAAGAGCGACGACGTTTTTATCTCCACTTGATTTGTATTTCATCACATCGCCAATCTTATATTCCTTAATGCTCTTCTGAACCCATTTATTTCCTTTCTCATCTTCCAAAAGTAAAACAAAATAGGGAACTTTTTGATGAAAAATTGTTGAAATATTAACCTTAGAAACACCAATTACTTTAATTTTTTCTGAAAGAAGTCTTTCCAATTCCAAAAAACACTCGGGACATTTCTCGATTGGATATTGCCAGGTTCTTTTACATTTTGGACATTGATAAAACATAGTGGTAATCCCAAGTTAGGTCGCGGCACGCGCGAATTATTTTAAATGTCGCCTTCGGCGACCGCGCTAACACCGCTCCTTAACAACCGAATCGCGATGAGGTGGAAAAAGAGATTTATCTCTTTGACCGCCCTCGGTTTTTAATCTTTTCCCACTCGGAAGAACCGAAGGGTTCTCCCGACCCCTCTCCTCAATGGGTCGTTATTTTGCTATACTCCTCTGAAATTTTTCGGAAGTGAAACCCCTTTACGGCCATATCAATTACTAATGGGAAAAGTTTTGGTTTTTTAAAAAGACTCCAGAAGAAAAGTCTCCAATAATATAATCTTTCTTTCTCTTTTATTCCTAAAATCCAAATTGATTTCAAAAGGGCTAAAACTTGATTCAAATCAATCTTAATGTCCCCTCTTCTCTTTGGCCTGTATTCTTTCAAAAAATTCATTAATCTTAGATAGTAATTTTTAGGAGAATAGATATGATTGAGTAATCTTTTATAACCAGAAATTAAAGAATGAGAGTCCATTTTGGGAATGAAATTAATGGTGCAATCTGTGTTACTGCCGGTAGATTGAGAAATTAGTCTTTTTTCTTTCTTTAACCTTTCCCACAATCTTGTTTTCGGAGGAGCTTGCAACAAACCTACCATAGCTGTCGCTATTCCACTTTTTTGAATAAAAAGAATCATTTTGTCAAAAATTGAAGAAGTGTCCTGGTCAAAACCAATAATAAAACCCGCCTGAACCTGTAAACTATGATTTTGAATAATTTTGATTGATTTTAATAAATTTCGGTCTAAATTTTGAAATTTTCCACATTCTTTCAAGCTTTTTTCATTAGGGCTCTCGATTCCAATAAAGACGGTATTAAAACCGGCTTTAACCATCAATTCCATTAATTTTTCATCATCGGCCAGATTTATTGAGAGTTGGGTGTTAAAAGTAAAAGGATATTTTTTCTTTTCCATCCATTGAATTATGGCTGGTAAAATTTCCTCTTTTAATTTTATTTTGTTACCAATGAAATTATCATCAACAAAAAAAACATTCCCCCGCCAACCCCTTTCATGTAAGGCATTTAATTCGTTTAAAATTTGTTCTTTGTCTTTTGTCCTGGGGAGTCTACCGTTTAAAAGGACAATATCGCAAAATTCACAATTAAAAGGACACCCTCTGGAAAATTGAATACCTATTGAAGCATATTTTTTCATATTAATCAGTTCCCAAAGAGGGAGAGGGGTTTTTCTAATATTTGGCCAGTAATCAGGTTTGTAAATTTGTTTTAAATTGCCACTTTTTAAATCTTCTAAAAAGGGGGGCAGAGTAGCTTCTCCTTCACCCAAAACGAAATGGTCAATGTTTTTTAAAAATTCTTCATAACCTGTGGTAAAAAGAGGTCCGCCAGCAATAATTTTTTTCCTAAATTTTTTGACCTGGTTAATAATCTCCTTAACTGATTCTTTTTGAATAACCATTGCCGAAATAAAGATAAAATCTGCCCATTGGAGGTCTTTATCGTTTAAATTTTCGATATTGAGATCAACTAATTTTTTTCCCCAATCTTTGGGCAATAAAGCCGCCACCGTCAACAAACCTAAGGGCGGAAAGGATGCTTTTTTTCCAATAAAAGGAAGGGCATATTTAAAACTCCAGAAAGTTTTAGGAAATTTTGGATACAAAAGCAAAATTTTCATATACTGAGCTTTAGCGAAGGTGGAGAAGAAGGAAAACCTTCTTTGACCTTTTTGGTTTCTTTCTTAAAAATTTTATCAAAAATTTGAGAAAACATTAAACCAAATATGGGGGTAAAAATTAAAACCGATGCTAATTGATTTTTCAAAAAGAGGAGACCGGCAATATAAGATTGAATTAATCCTTGAAAATTCATCGGATACATCCCTGAAACTAACCACCAGCCAAAATTTGTCCAGAGATAAAAAAATAAAACCGAAAAAACTCCTACCCCGGTAATTTTTAAAAAGTAATATTTTGAACTTTTTTTAAGAAAGGTTCCGAAAACTCCAGCCAAAATAAAGGCTGACCAAGTAAAAAGATAAACTAAGGTATTACCAAAATGAATATCAGAAAAAAACATTATTGAAAGAGGAATAATTGGAGCGAAAATACCTCCCAGAAATGAACCGGAGACCAAAGATAAAGCAGTCACTGCCTCAAAATTGGGAATACCAATTTTCTCATTTAAAAAAATCCGAAAAATAACTCCAAAGATGATAATAGAAATTACAAAAAAAAATTTATTTTTGTTCATTTTATTAATAGGGCGAAGGGGAGAATCTCCACTCCACCCTGTCGCCTTTTTTTATCTCTTTTTTATCAGCCGCCACCATGGGTAACTCACTATTAACCCAATATTGCCAGTATTTATTATCTACGCCATTTTTTACTCCGTCAATACTTTCCACAAAAACACCCATTCCTTCATATACTTTTGACTCTACCTTAAAATTTTCTCTTTTAGCTAGCTCTTCTAATAAAGAGAAGGTGGTTGAATTCCCTGTGGGAACTATTTGAAATGTTCTTACTTTTCCATCTCCAAAATCAATCGTATACAATATTTTTTCTTGAGCAGATTGTTTTACAATACTTTCGTTAGTCACTGCTCCCTGAATTAAACTGTTTATTTCTTTTTCAAGGGATATATATTCTTTTCCAATTAAACAAATCGTTGCTAAAACCGAAATTCCTAAAATCACTCCGACTAATTTGATATTGAGTTTCGATTTTAACATTTGATAAAAAGCCATAAGATGTTGTAAATTTAAACTATATGATTAAAACCTATATTTTACCAAATAAACTCAGGAAAGAATTGAAAAAAATTTGGGGTATCCCTATCTTTGGCCAAAAGAAAGAGATTTTTGAGAAATATGAAAAATTTATCGAAAAAGGGAATTTTAAAAAAGTGATAACGGTTGGAGATTATTGTTCTTTTAATCTTACTTCCGATATTAAAATTTTTGACGGAAAGATAGGAAGGGAAAAAATCAAAATACCTTCCCGCTGGAGAGCCGATTTTAGTCTCATTTGTCCGAATCCTCCGAGCACTATTCAAAAAACAGTCTGGCCGATAATTAAAAGGGCGATTAAAGAAAACAGAAATATTTTTATCAGGGGGGAAGAAGATCTTTTAGTAATACCATCGGTTTTACTTTCTGGAAAGAATTCGGTTGTAATCTATGGTTTTCCAGGAAAAGGAGTCTGTTTTATCGAGGTCTCGCCTGAAATTAAAAAAGTTTTTAAAAAGCTACTCAAAAAATTTAAAACTAACTAACTTTCCTAAAAATGTGAACTGTTGCGCTCCCGCCGGCTCCGCCAATATTATGAGCAAGGCCAATTTCCGGGTTCTTCGTTTGCCTCTCCCCACATCTTCCTCTTAGCTGATTCACTATTTCGTAAATTTGGGCCAATCCCGTTACCGAAATAGGATGGCCTTTAGCTTTCAATCCCCCTGAAGGATTAATTGGCAGCTTACCATCAAGGTTAACAATCCCTTTTCTAATTAATTCTGCTCCCTTTCCAATCGGAGCGAAACCTAAATCCTCGTAAGAAAATAACTCAACCGAGGTAAAGGCATCGTGAACCTCGGCCACATTAATATCTTCTGGCTTAATCTTTGCTTCTTGGAAAGCTTTTTCAGCTGCCAATCTTGTTGCCTCAAAATGAGTGATGTCTTCTCTACCAAAAGTTAAAAGATAATCAGTGGCAAAACCGGAACCCGCAACTTCAATATCGGTTTTTTCTTTAGAGAGAATAATGGCTGCCCCACCATTAACAGAAAGAGAGCAATCCATCAAACGAAAAGGGGAGGCGACAAGAGGAGATTTTTTTATTTCTTCCAAGGAGACTGGCCGCTGATAATAATAAGCTTTGGGATTTAAAACCGCATTTTGATGATTCTTAAAAGCAATCAGGGCCAGGTCATCCATGGTTCCTCCATATTTTTTCATATACTGTTGCCACAAAAGACAGTTTTGAACCGGAAAAAGCATTCCCTCGGTTTGTTCAATTACTCTTTCGGCAGCCGATAAAATCCAATGAACGGTCACTTCGCTTTTATTGTCAACCAATTTCTCGGCAGCTACCACTAAAACATTATTAAAATTTAAATTCTGGGCTATCCAAAAGGCAACTCCTCCCCCAGCGCAAACAGCCGGCGTTTCAATTATAGGAATATGGGTTTTAAATAAATCGGAAAGTAAAGAAATTTTGTGGGTCTGATGTTCATCCTTTCCATCGGCACTTGAGATTCCACTAAAAACTATGGCTCCAATGTCAGAAATCTTCATTCTTCCTCCGGCATCTTCCAAGGCTTCCATTGCGGCTGTATAACAAAATTGCCACCAAGGCTTCTGGGAATAATCAAATTTTGTCATTCCAACGCCTTTTATATACATATAGTTATAGTTAAGAGTTTTTCTTAAAAATCATTGGTAAAGAAAAAATTATTGGGGAAAGAGAGAAGGGAAAAGGAGATTTAAAAATAAAACTTAAAATAGAGACTAAAAGATAACCAAGGCCGGTAAAAAAACTGGTGGTTCTCATTTTAAAAATCTCTTTTCTTTTTATTAATGAAAAGGGAATAATCAAGGAAAGGGACAATAAAAAGGGGATAGGCAGAAGACAAAAAAGGGAGCCCAGAGTAACAAGCGCTCCCTTGCCACCCCAAAATTTCAAAAATATCGACCAATTGTGACCAATAATTGCCAATAACCCCGCCAAAACAATTATCCACTCCTGACCAGAAATTTTTTGAGCTAAATAGATTACCAAAGCCCCTTTGCCAAAATCTCCGCCTCCGGCCAAAATCGCCGGAAACAGACCGCAATTTTTTTTAACCGCCCCAGCTCCAATACGTCCATTTTTTGTTTCTTTTTTTAAATCTACTCCCCAAGCCTTAGCAATAATAAAAGAAAAAGGTATTGAACCAATAAAATAGCTTAAAAATATTGAAAAAAAATGTGGCATATTTAAAGTGTTAATTTTACTCAATCGCCAGCCGCCCCGTTAGAAAAATTCTGACATTGCTTTTTTAGAAAAATAATTTTCAGTTTTCTAACGGGGTCCAGGCGGCAAGTAATGTTCCCGGACCGGTAGCTGCACAAATAATAGGAGGACCCTCACTAATAAAAGAAACTTCGGCTCTGATTTCTTTTTTAAGCATCTTTTTTAATTTTTCTGCCCCCTCTAAATTATCTGCCTGGTTAATGACCACTCTAATTTTTTTGCCCTGCGCTCTTACTTTTTTACTTTCTTTGGCGATTTTTTTAAAAAGCGCTTCGGCCGCATCTTGGGCCCAAACTATTCCTCCTTTTTGAACCATTCCGTTTTTTATTTTCATTACCGGTCGAAGATTTAATTTTTTCATTCTCTTAACCCAATTGGCCTGGCTTCTAGTTATTCTGCCAATTGATTCTAACCATTTTGGATCTTCGAAAATTAAATAAAGATGAATCTCGGGAATTAAATTTTTGAGTTCTTTGACAACTTCATTAATTTCTCTCTGTTCCTGAATTAATTCAATTGTCCTTAGAGCCAAAATGGCCTCGCCGGCGGCCGCATTTTGAGAATCTAAAACAAAGATTCTTTCTGGTGTTTTTACCATCTCTTTTGCCTGGCAGGCGGAATTATAGCAGCCGGAAAGTTTTGAACTTAAAGTAAGGCATAAAACTTTATCAAATTTTTGAAGTTGTTTTTCATAAAGCTCGAAATAAGATTTTGGGGTAGCCTGGGAAGTTTTAGGAAAAGTTTTAATTTTCCTTCTTTCTATCTCCCGCATTTTCTGATAAATATTTTCTCCCGGAATTTTTTTAATTTCTGGCCAATCAAGTATTATCTGAGCAATTTCAATCTGATATTTCTCTAAAATCTTTGGCAAAAGAGCTGTCACATCGTCAACGACAATACCAATTGAAACTTTTCTTACCGATTCCTCGCCAACCACTTCTTTTGCCATATCTTCCACTCTCAAACTTTGAATCTCTCCGGCTCCTCTTATAATATTTCTCACCTCATCCGGATAATCAGTATGAATATGAATTTTGGTTTTATTCCCTATTTGAACAATATCTAAGGAATTTCCCAAGGTTCTTAATTTTTCCCGAAATGTTTTCTCATCAAATTTTAAGTTTTTTATTAAAGAAACTATTTCATAGCGATTGGCTAAAATCTGAACGAATCTCTTAATCTTCTCCGATGGTTTTTCCTCCTCTTTTCTCTCTTTCTCTTTTTCTCCTTCTAAAGCATCTAAATAACTTTCTAAAATCATCAAAAATCCTAATCCTCCGGCATCAACAACATTGGCTTTTCTGAAAATTTCCATCTTTTCTCTGGTAGCCAGGAGAGCTTCATTGGAATTCTCAATTACCGATTTTAAAACATTAACAATATCCGTTTCTTTATTTGATTTTTCTTTAATGGTTTGACTGGCAGCATCAATAACATCTAAAATTGTGCCTTCTTTTGGATTTTGAATGGACTTTCTTGCTCTTTCAGCTCCGCCTTCAAAAGCTAAGGCTAATTTTTTAACATCAACCGGGTTTTTATCGAGTTTGGGTAAAAATCCGGCCAAAAATCCGACATAGATTACCCCGGCATTTCCCTGGGCAGTGGTTAGGGCTCCATCCAGGGCGGCCTCGCAAAATTCAGTTAAATCTTTAAATTCTTTTCCCTCAATGGATTCTTTTATCCCAAGGAGGGTTTTGGCCATATTATTTCCGGTATCCTGGTCAGGCACGGGGAAAACATTGATTTTATTAATTTGTTCTTTATTTTTCTCAATTTTTTGATAAGAAAGGAGCATCATTTTTTTAAGCTCCTCCTGTGTCAAATATTGCATGTTTTAATTTTATTTAAGTTTCTCCTCGAGCTCCTTTAAGATTTTAGCTGCTAAATCTTTTCCTCCCAAACCAAAGGCAATCCCTAAAGTAATTGAAATAGTGATAATCATACCAATAAAGATAACTAAAATCAGGAGTGGAGTAATTTGGAGTTGATACAAAATAGCCAAAATTGCAAAAAGCCAGATTGCCCATCGAATTAATCTACCAAAGAGCTTGGAATAAGTTATTTTTTCTTCTTCCAAAGTGCCGACAACAATTTTTTGAGAAAAATCTGTTAAAAAAGCGGCTATTATAAAAATCAGGGCCGAAATAAATATATTCGGGAAGTATCCTATTATTTTTTCTAAAAATTGGCTGAATTGAGTCAATCCTAAAATCCATAAAGCAAACGTTAAAACAATAACGATAAAAAACCATTTGACTATTTCTCCTAAAAATTTAGGGGCATTAAGGTGGATATCAATTTTTAACAGGACCTCTTCTAACCCCACTCTTTTTAAAACCTGATTTAATCTAATTTTATTCAAAAAAGCAGCTGCCACGGCCCCAAACCAATGGGAAATCAAAATACCAGACAGTAAAACTAAACCTGCCCAAAAAATCGGGGGAGAAATTTCAGTTAAATTTTGCCAAAAAGATTCGAAAATTTCTGGTACCATATGTTAATATTTTACCCCTCTAGAAACCCAATGTCAATTCAAACTAAAAGTTCCGGTTAATCAATTTCTAATGGATTTTACCACTTAGCCTAATGAACCTTTAAGAGGTGGCCTAGCGAACGATGCGAAGCCCCGTAGTGAACCAGCAGGTTCTACTACTTGGGGTTAGAACCTGTTTTAAGGAAAATTTAAGATAAAATATCTAGTTTGCTGGACAATAATATCGAGGGCATTGATTTGGATCATTAAAAGGAGGATCTCCGTAAATCAACGGAACTGAACAAGATGGTGGCTCTGGACATACTGAAGGTTTAACGTCTTTTTTGTACCACAAGCATTTATTATTCACACAACCACAAGTTACTCCATATTTCGTATCGTCATAGCAATCTTTCCATTCGCAGGTAGTGATAATTAATTCTTCGTTTTTGGATTGGCATACCTGGCCAGAACAACCCCCAGTTAGACAATCTAAATCAGAAGAACAGCCCCCATAAGTAAAACTACCACAGAATCCCTCGGTAGCTTCAATAAACCTAAAAGTAGAAAGTATTTGGTTGAAAATTTTATAGACAGCGTAATCTTTCGGCAAATCAGTGGAAACGGTAGGTATATTCCCCGTAAATTCCCACATATTGATACCATCAGGATCTTTTGTGAACACATAGGGTATTAATTTTACAACTCCCACTTCCTTGTATTTATCTACTCTTGTCCCGTCATAATTTTCCAATCCGAATTTAATATTATTTTTAGATTCGCCCTCTCTCAGAGATGGAAAACTAAGATCAATCCACTCTTCCAGAGTGTATACTCTTCCTAATTCCTGAGAATAGCGAACGCCAGTCCATACCGAAAACAATACATTCTCGCCTCCGCCCTCTCCTTTCTTTAAAAAATCCACTCTTGTTGCTGTAGATAAAACTTCTTCATCTGAAGCTGTAAAATCTTTTGGATATTTTATCTCAAAACCCATTTGTTCACTTCTATAAGCCTTCCAATCGGCGGTTTCGTCTAGGCCTCCATATAAAGCATCCCAAAGAGCTGTAGCTCCAACGATAGGAAGATCAATCTTCCCAATAAAATTTCCATTATTATCAAATCCTTTTGCAAATATATTTGTTATTAAGAGGTCCTTTGGATACTGATAAATCCATACTTGTTCGTCATTAATCTCTGACTGCTTAGTGGCATTTTCTATTTTACTCATTGTTTCGGGGTCTACGTCTGTTCCAGTTGGAACCATATAAATCTGAACTTCAGAAAGATTTTCTCCTGTAATTACTAGATTTGGTTTTTGAATTAAAATTTCCTTTACCTGAGCTTCTGATATTGCATGATTTTTAGCTTCTTCTTTTGGCAACCACCAATATTGGTAAATAAAAATCCCTCCCCCAACAAGAACCGCAAGGATTATTAAGATTAAAAATTTAGAAAAGGCTTTATTTTGCATAATCTTTCCTTATTCTACCAAAAAACCGCCCAAAGCAATAGGCGGAAATCGGGACTCCCCTGGCAACTACCTAATAAAAAATCACTTAAACAAAGGAATTACACCTATTAATAAGGTCAAAACGACTAACACTAGTAAAACTAAACAAAAAATTACAAGTTTTTTGCTCCTTTTACTTTGCATGACATCCTCGCTAAACAATTTTGTTATCCACCAATTTTCGTCGGTTTCTTTTTTCATTTATTTATTCTATTCTACCAAAAAACCGCCCGATTGGCGATAAAACAACAACTCTTAATGAATCAGCGTAACGCTTATTTTTTTAATGTTATTTTATCCCCAACACTTAGTCCAATTTTTTCTGCGATTCCGCCGTTTAACTCTAAAACATACTTCGCAATTTTGTCTGAATTTATGGGAAGACAAGGATATTCTTCTTTGCACGGCTGAGAGTCTTTACTGATAAAAACAACTTCTTTGCTTTCATTAATCCAGATTATATCCAAGAGAATCAATGTATTTTTCATCCAGAAAGGATAATTCCCTTCTTTCTCAAAAACAAAAAGCATGCCCTTATCTAGATCGAGGCTTTCTCTAAACATTAAACCACGGCTTCTTTCTTCGGCAGTTTCAGCTAGCTCAACATAAAAACAGTTATTTTTGAAACAGATCTGGTTAGGATTTCCAAAACGATAATTAAATAAAATTTCTATTGATATTATAAGTGAAACTGTAAATAAAAGAGTGATTAATAGAAATTTCTTCTTCATAGAAAAATAATATCAAAAAACCGCCCAATTGGCGATTATGTGTCCTATAAATATTAAAATGCTATTCAGGCCATTCTTTAACGAAGTGTCCGTCAGGATGAAGATTGATTGGCACTTCCTCTCCTTTCTCTTTCATAATAAATCTCTGACAATTTTTATGGTTTTCTGAAACGCAATATTGATTAGCCATTGAAACGAATTGTTCAAAATTACTCAATGTAAAATTTTTAAAGGCTGGACATTTTTTAATATTTTTACAAACATTCTTTTTTCCTGCCAAAATTAAATAAAAAGGGCATTTTTTATATGCTTCTGTGGTACAAAAATCAAAAGTACTAGCTGGGAAAAAATATATCTCCTTAATGCATTCTCTGGTATTATCAATAAATTTTGGACAAGCCATATAATTTATAAAAAATTAAAGTCACGGAACCCTTATTGCTTTATTCTATCAAGAAAAGATTATTTTTTCCACAGTTTTATGAATGTCGGCTCCCCCGACTGGACGATGTTAGAACCTGTTTTACTTAATAACTTAAAAACCTGTGTAAATTGGGAATTAATCGAATTAAAAAAGCTATGACTAATAATATAATTCCTAAAAGTATAAACCCTATTCCTTTAGTCTTCCTTTTTGGATTTAGAATAAGTTTAACGGGAATAGCAAATATGAGAAACAAAATAATTATTGGAAAAATAAAAAATAAAAAAATAAAACTAACAGCGACTGCAATTTTTGCTAATAAATAACCTTTTAATAATTCTTTATTCCTTTTAATCTGTCTTATCGCTAATATCCCCAAAATTAAAGCAACCAATAAAAATAAAATTGCTGGAGGATAATTTATGATTTTTAGTAAAACTGGCCCCACCACAACATAGAGTAAAACGCCAAATAAAGCAGATATAAAACTTATTAAAGCTAATTTACTAATTTTTTGGGAAGGTTGAGGCATAGGTTAATTTAATGTTATTACCTTATTCTACCAAAAAACCGCCTATAAGGCGATTATTTGGCTTTAATGTTTTTGCTCGATTTCTGTTAATTCCTTTTTAAGAAGTTCCAGATTATCAAGCCAAACCTGTTTTATTTCAATTCCCCTTTTTTTACATTCTGCTATCATCGCCTCGTACATAACAGCTCTTTTCCTTAACGTTTTTTTATAATTTTCGAGATTAGGGCCTGCTTTTCTTCTCAACTCCAAAAGCATTGCTGGTGTTAATTTTTCATCTGTAGCTTTGTTCCAACTAAGACTGATTTTTACTAATAAATAGGCACAGGCAACAAGCAAGGGGCCGACTATTATCAAGGATTTTGTTCTATACCAAAGGAAAAAAGTTAAAGGCATTAAAATAAGTAGTAATAAATATGGTGAAAATATTTTAATAGCTGGGTTATTATTTTCCATATTATCTCATTATACCAAAAAACCGCCCATAAGGCGATTCTTTGTTTTTCGACAGGTAGCCAAGACGATTAGAAACGATAAGAAATATCAACCTGAGGATAGTTGCCGAGGTGTGACACTTCACAGTCCCGCCCATGATTTAATATGATCTACCTTTTCAATTAAGGAGGCGGGACGAGAAATAGCAACAGCTGGAGATAAATTCTATTTTACTTCTAAAGCTGACTGCGTGTCATCCAAGGCAATCTAGCCGCAGGTGCCTTCTTACCACTTTGCCTGATGAACCTTTAAGAGGTAGCCAAGACGATTAGAAATTATGTGCAGGAAGAAAGTTAAAATAAAAATAGTTATCCAAACCCGAATATCGATTTTCAAATAGGGGGTCAGGAAAATGGCGGCACCAATGACATAATTGGTTTGGTCAAAGGGAATAAATTTGGCTCCTGGCGCTATTTTTAAACGGCGCTTAATAAAGGCGAAAAGCAAATCCCCAAAAACTGCTCCGGCTGAAATTAAAAAACCGAAAACTAAAATATTAATTTTTTGATAATCAAGAAAGCTAATTTTTTTGACAAAAGAAAACTGATAGAGCCAGAATTGAAACAGGGTTATCAAAATTCCCGCTAATATTCCGAAAATTACACCAAGCCAGGTCTTATGAGAGCCTAAAAACGGCTGGCCAAAAAACTTTTTTCCAAAGTCAACCGGTTTATATAAAAAATTAAAAACGGCTGCTCTTCTGGCTAAAGGTGGCGCCATATTAACAAAGTAAGCCGGGAGAAAAAAATAGAGAGAAGATAAAATATATGTTAGAATGTTCATAGATACATGAAAGCTGATTTACATATCCATACTTCATATTCTTATGACAGCACCGCTTCGCCAAAGAAGATGGTTGATGCCGCTTTAAGAAAAGGGATCAATTGTATGGCTATCACTGACCACAATGAAGTTAAGGGCAGCTTGGAAGCAGCGGAATATGCTCAAGAAAAACCTATTTTAATTATACCTGGAATTGAAATAAAAAGTAGAGAGGGAGATATTTTAGGTTTAAATATCAAAAGAATAATTCCAGGTGGTCTTTCGGCGAAAGAAACTATTGAAAAAATCAAAGAAGAGGGAGGCTTGGCAATTATTCCTCATCCTTTTGGTTGGATTTGCAGCTTTAAAGGAGATTTGATAAATTTATTAAAAAAAATAGATGGAATAGAGGCTTTAAACGCTTCAATTTTTGGTCCCGGAAATAAAAAAGCACTTAATTTATCCGAAAAATATAATCTTCCTTTTACGGCTGGCTCTGATGCCCACGAACCAAATATGGTCGGCAAATTTTATTTAGAGATTCCCGGAGACAATTTGTCCATAGAGGAAATCTTAAACCAAATTAAAAATAAAAATGTAAAAGCTGGTGGCTTAAAAGTTAATTTTTTTGAGAGAGCAATAGCCCACCTTGGTAGAAATATAGCTAAGGTTCAAAATTATGCTTGCAGAAAAAAGAGAAAAGTTTAAAAAAATTTCTAATTGGACGGGAAATATTTTTTCCAAAATCGGCTTAACTCCCAATCAATACACTTTAATTTCTCTTGTTTTTATTATTCTTTCTTTTAATTTTTTAATTAAACACCCGAGCACAGCGAATGGTAGAGATGAACAAATGTTCATCGATATTAATTTCACTTTGGCTTTAATTTTCTTTTTAATAGCTGCTATTTTAGATTTTATTGACGGAGCAGTGGCTAAATTTTTGCAAAAAGAAACTAAAAAAGGTGCCTATCTCGACACCATTTGCGATCGCTACGTTGAAGGAATTATTCTTTTGGGGTTTTTATTTCTTCCCCTGCCCGATGTTTTTTTACCAGCTAAAATTTGGATTTTCCTGGCATTTTTTGGTTCTTTAATGACCACCTATTCAAAAGCGGCTGCCAAGGAAAAAGAATTGACACAAATTGAAATTAAAAAAGGCCTTTTGGGCCGGGGGGAAAGAATAATTTTAATTTCCCTATCTTTACTTCTCGGTATTTTTAATAATGACTGGATGATTTATCCAATTATAATTTTAGCCATTCTTTCAAACATTACCGCTTTCCAAAGAATTTACTTAGCCGAGCGAAACGAAGGGTGAATATGAACCGAATGGTTCATCGCCTAGGCCTCACACCAAGCCAGGATTAAAGCGTTAGGACCAACCAGAATGCCTAAAACATTATCAACCAAGTTTATAAAAGCGACCTCCACTCCTTTCAACTCTTCCTCTATCATTTTTTTTAATCTTTGAGCTTTTTCTAAATCGTCACCGTGGGTTATTGCTGCCCGAATTTTTTTTCTCTGATTGCGCAATTTTTTGGTTTTTGCTTCAAAGTCGCGGAACAAGGCAATGGGAATATCTTTAGCTCCCGCCTTTATGCCGATGGCTTTTATTAATCCTTTTTTTATCCCTAGTATCGGCCTAAATCCGATTTTTTGCATTTTGCTCACCCAATCGGCCAAGGTATGAGATATTCTGCCTGAGGCCTCTAGCCATTTAGGATCTTCAACCATGGCGATTAAACGAATCTGAGAGATAAAATCCTTCAACTCTTCAATAACTTCTTCTATTATTCTGTTTTTCTCAATTAGATCAATTGTTTTTAAAGCTAAAAGTCCTTCGCCGCAAGTAGCATTCAAAGAATCAACAATAAAAATTCTCTCTCCTTCCGATCCTAGAATATTTTTTGCCTGACAAGCCGAATTATAAGTGCCAGAAAGCTTTGAAGTTAAGGTAATACAAATAACTTTATCAAATCTTTCCAATTGCTTTTTAAATGCATCTAAAAAATCTTTTGGCGAAGGCTGAGAAGTTTTGCCAAAACTCTTAATTTTCCTCTTTTCCGCTTCTCTCATTTTCTGAAAAGTGTTCTCACCCGGTAATCCTTCAACATCTGGCCAGTCCATTTTAACAGGAACGGTGGCTATTTGATTTTTTTCAACTAAATCATTTGGCAAATCTGATGCCTCATCAATAACTAAACCGATTTTTTCCATAATTTAAATAAAATTAATTTTAAATTATTTGCCAACCCCTGTTTTCGGCAATTTCTAATAGTTTTTTATCTGGCTCAACCGCAACCGGATTGCCGACCAATTCTAATAAAGGTATGTCAAAAAAACTATCCGAATAAGCAAAACTTTCTTTAAAGTTTATTTTTAAGTTTTTTTCAGATAAAAAATTCTCTAATTTGGCTACTTTTCCTTTACCGAAGCAAAGAGGAGGAATAATTTTGCCAGAGAATTTGTTTTCGACAATTTCAAGCTCGGTACCAACAGTAAAATCAATATTAAGACGCTTGGCGATGATTTCAAGTAAATATTGAAAGCTACCCGAAGTCAAAATAGTCAGAAAACCTTCTTGGCGATGTTTTTTTAATCTTTCAAAAACATTCTTCTTCAGGGTGGGCAAGAGGTATTCGTCGGATAACCAACTGAAAATTTCTTTTACCTTCTCTGCTTTTATTCCCTTTATTAGCTCGGGCAGATCTCTAATCCAACTTTGGTAATATTTTTCAGTTGAAATTAAGCGCATTTTCCAGAAGGGCGTTAAAGCTATATGGCTAAATATATACCAAAAGACGGAAAGGGGCTTTTCTTTTGTTTTTAAATGATGTTTAATCAATCCCAACCAAAGATGAGCACCAATTAAAGTTCCATCTAAATCAAAAAGGGCAACCCTTCGACCTTGCTCGGGATTGTCCTGAACCCGCTGAAGGACAACTTTAATCTCGGTATTGCTCATAACGATTTTTTAAATTTAAATTTTGGCTCCACCCCTTCTTTAATCCTTTTTAAATTTTCCCGATGAGCCCACCAAATAAGGATGGCTAAAACAACACCTAAAACATAATAAGCAAAAGAAAAAGAAGAAAGCCAAAAAACTAATGGTAATAAACTTGACGCAGAAAGACTGGCAAAACTCATTATTTGAAAAATAGCTAAAACAAAAATTAAAATAAGTACCCACATCAAAAAGAATTTCCAACCCAAAAGAACAAATAATGCTCCGGCAGTAGTGGACATTCCTTTTCCACCTCTAAAATTAAGCCAAACCGGAAAGATGTGGCCTAAAACTGGACTTAAAGCCACCAGAGTTATTTGCCAGTCAAAAACAAAAAATTTTGTCGCCAAATAAACCGGAATTACCCCTTTTA
>CAYHBF010000069.1:0-1743 GCA_964354835.1 uncultured Candidatus Saccharibacteria bacterium | reverse complement strand
TTATTATATTATGCGTTCGATATTAATGTCAATATAGAAAACTTTATGCCGTGAGTGGGAATCGAACCCACGCCCCCAATTTTTTCAGAATTGTGCTCTACCACTGAGCTACCACGGCTTAGTTCACAGCGAGTCGTTCACTACGAGCTGCTCGTCGTAAACTCCTTCTTCTATAATATAAATTTTATATTAGTTTACCCCGAGGGGCAATACGAGGGGTGGACGGTATAGGACTCGAACCTATAACCTTCCCGCCCATTAAGTGTGGGCAATGCAAGATTTGAACTTGCGACCTCATCGATGTAAGCGATGCGCTCTAACCGCTGAGCTAATTGCCCAAGATAATGGGCGGGACGTTCTAACCATTGAGCTAACCGTCCATATTTTATCATTATATTGTGTGCGCGGGAGAGGACTTGAACCTCCAAGAGCTTTCGCTCACCACCCCCTCAAAGTGGCGTGTTTTCCGGTTTCACCACCCGCGCGTCTTTCTTTTTTAATCTTGCCTTTTTACCCCTAACTTCTCTTAGATAATAAAGCTTTGCTTTTCTTACTTTTCCTCTTTTTAAAACCTCTATTTTCTCAATGATGGGAGAGTGAATTGGAAAAACCCTCTCGACTCCAACTCCAGAGATTTCCCTTCTGAGAGTTATCGTTGCCGAAATTCCTTTACCATGTTTTCTGGCGATAACCAATCCTTCAAAAACCTGAGTTTTTTCTTTATCTCCTTCCTTAATTTTTTGTAAAACTCGAACCGTATCGCCAGGACGAATATCGGGTAAATCCTTTTTTAATTGTGTTTGATTAAAATTTTCAATTTTTGTAACCATATAATTTTTATTTTAATTAACTTTTGTGGGCGCGACAGGACTTGAACCTGTGACCTCTACAATGTCAGTGTAGCACTCTAACCACTGAGCTACGCGCCCCCCTGAGTGCGCGTGGAAGGGGTCGAACCTTCTACTTCCTCTTTATAAGAGAGGCGTTCTACCGGTGAACTACACGCGCAATTCCTCACAATTGTTTAATTTTTACTTTGATTGATTTTTCCCTTTTTGTCAAACCCCGAGCAATCCCCCTTGAAGGTGCTTTACGGGGTAAAGGTTTTTCAGGTTCGGGGTATGCCGATTTTCTTTTTACTATCGCTTCAAATTCTTCTCTTTCAATGGTTTCTTTTTCAATTAAGGTTTGGGCAATTTTTTCTAAGAGGTTTTTCTTCTGGATTAAAATTTTTTTAGCCTGATTTTCGCCACCTCGGATAAATTTTTCCACTTCCCCATCAATCTGAGTTGCCACTTTTTCAGAATAATTTTTATACTCCCCAAACTCTTTTCCTAAAAAGGCCAATTCCTCTTTTTCGCCAAAAGAAATTGGGCCAAGGGATGACATTCCATATTCTTTTACCAATTTTCTAGCCAATTGAGAAGCCATTTCCAAATCGTTAGCCGCTCCAGTAGTCATTTCGCCGAATTTCAATTTCTCAGCCCAATATCCTCCCAGCAATGTTGCTATTTCAGCCAGAAATTCCGATTTGGTTTTAATTTTTCTTTCCTCTGTCGGCATTTTCAAAGTATAGCCTGCAGCCATGCCCCGAGCGACAATTGAAACTTTTCTAATCGGTTCAGTCCCGGGCAGAGAAGCTGAAACTAAAGCATGGCCAGCTTCATGGTAAGCAGCAATCTCCTTTTCTTTTTTTGATAAAATATGGCTCTTTCTCGCCGGTCCCAATAAAACTTTTTCAAT
>CAYHBF010000068.1:0-3033 GCA_964354835.1 uncultured Candidatus Saccharibacteria bacterium | reverse complement strand
GCTTCTGCCAATTCTTCCGCGGATTTGATAAGCTTGAGCTAAACCGAGTTTAGTTGAATCAGCTACAATCAAAGTATTAACATTTGGTAAATCCAAACCGTTTTCTATAATTGTTGTAGCAACTAGAACGTCTATTTTTTTGTTTTGAAAATCGCTCATTACGTTAACTAATTCCCTTTCTTTTAATCTCCCATGAGCAACGCCGAATTTAGCTTTTGGTATCAGGCTTTCTAAAATGAGTTTAGCTCCTTCAATTGTTTCAACTCGGTTATGTAAATAATAAACCTGGCCACCTCTTTTGATTTCATCTTCAACCGCTTTTTTAATTATTTTTTCAGAAAAAGGTGAAATGAAAGTTTTAACCGGCAATCTTCCAACCGGAGGAGTTTGAATTAAGCTAATATTTTTAAGAGAGGAAAGAGCCAAATAAAGAGTTCGGGGAATAGGGGTGGCAGAAAGCGATAAAACGTCCAGGGAGGAGCGAATTTTCTTTAATTTTTCTTTTTGTCTGACTCCAAATCTTTGTTCGTCATCTATAATTAATAATCCGAGATTTTTAAATTCAACATCTTTTGATAAAAGGCGGTGCGTACCAACCACAATATCAATTTTTCCCATTTTTAAATTTTCAATTATTTCTTTCTCCTCCCTTTTTGATTGTAAACGAGATAATATCCTGATTTGAATTGGTAAATTTTTAAATCTCTCTCTAAAGTTTTGGAAATGTTGATTCGCTAAAATAGTAGTTGGACAAATCATTGCCGTTTGGTATCCAGAATTAACCGCCTTAACCATTGTTCGCAAAGCCACTTCTGTTTTTCCAAAACCAACATCACCGCAAACAATTCTATCCATCGGCTCCGAATTCTGTAAATCTTTTTTTATATCCTCCATTGTCTGAATTTGGTCAGGCGTTTCTTCATAACGAAAACTGGAGACTAATTGAAAATCTATTTCATCAGCCGCTGAATAAGGGGAACGAGTGGCAATTTCTCTCTTGGCATAAATTTCTAAGAGCTCCCGGGCCAATTTTTCTGTTTCTTCTTTTATTATTTTTTTTGTTTTTTGCCAGAGCGCAGAACCTAACCTTGAAATTTTAGGATCAACAAAACCAATATATCGTGAAAGTTTTCTTTCTAACCCCACTGGCACATATAATCTATCACCTTGCGCATAATCCAACGCATAATATTGCTCTTTGTTTATTGTTTTTTGTTCATTGAAAACTCCGATTCCGTGGTCCAAATGAACTAAATAATCACCCGATTTTATCCCTTTTAAATCTGAAAATAATTTTTGGGACTTCAATTTCTTTTTCAGGATCTCTTTTGATTGTTCTTCATTTGAAATTTTTATCGGCAGTTCTAATATTTCTTCAACTCTATTTCCTAAAAATTCAAAACGCACGGCACAACTAAAGTTGACTGGAAAAACGTCAATAATTCCTCCTCTTTGAGAAAATTCCCCGGGCTCTGCGACAGAAAACACTTTTTCGTATCCAATTTCGTCTAATTTTCTTAAAAGTTGAGAAAAATTGTAATTTTGGTTCTTGGTTAAATAAATCGTATTGTCTTCAAAAAAGGATTGAGTTTTTCTTGCCTCCAAAATCTTGGCAAAATTTTCTTCAAACCAAAGATTCCCCCTTTCCAAAAAGTAGGGGGTAATTGAGGTGATTAAAATTTTATCTAGAAATTTTTCCAATATCTCCACCCTGCGCTCCGCGGATAATACGGAGCTTGGGTGCTTAAAGAGATAAATCTCTTTTCGCCCTTCGCCTCTGCGTAAACAGAGGCTTGGAGCTTGACAATTTCATTTATATCATATATAATAAAATATTCTTAAAAGTTCAAGTCGTAATTTTTTTCAAAAAATTAACCTTCCGGCCTATCTGCGAGCGGCTTAACCGAGCACATAAATTTTTTATGTGCTCGGGGATAGATACTAAGCAATCCCTCCTTATAGCTTAGGCCAAATTTTTGTGATGAGATATTTTATATATTTTACCACAAAACTCGCAGGTAGACCGGAGGGCAAAAATTTTTGCTCTTAATATTTTGAAATAAGGAAAGGAATAGAAGATGAAGAAAAGAATAAAGGCTGCATGGTCGGCTTTTAAAAACCCAGAGATTATTGAGGCAAAAGATGAGCTGACTGGTGCCTTAACTAGGCGAAGTTTTAAACGTTTAGTTGAGCCCGAATTGGCTAGGGCTAAAAGAGGTCAGTCTTTGTCTTTAGTTTATTTTGATTTAGATAACTTAAAAGAGGTAAATGATATAAAAGGACATCCTGAGGGTGATGTTTATTTGGAAAAATTAGCCCAAACCATTATGAGTGGCATCCGTCCCTATGATTTGTTTACAAGGTGGGGAGGAGATGAGTTTATTCTATTATTATCTGGTGTAGATTTGGTCGTCGCTGAAAAAATTATTAGTCGACTATACAATTTATTTCCTCATTTTTCTTGGGGAATAAGTTCCTTTTGTGATGGAGATGATTTAGGTAATCTCATAAAAAGAGCCGACGAAAAAATGTATCAGATGAAAGCGAGTAAGAAGAAATAGACCGGGGATACAATATTTGAGCTATTGCCTCGGTTTTTTTATTTGTTAAATTTACTCATTGCTTTTTCTAATCCTTCTTTTAGAAAAAATTCAATTGCCTCAACTGTTTCTTTGATTATTTCTTCTACAATTTTTTCCTCTTTTTTATTAAATTTTTCAAGAACAAACCCCGTACCAGAAACTTTGTTTCGGTGCGGGACTGGTCCAGCACCGAGCTTCGCTCTGGTGCTGGGTTTTTCAGGATTAGGGTAAATTCCAATTCTGAATCTAATAAAATCTTTGGTTTTCAACTCTTTAATTATTGATTCTATGCCTTTGTGGCCAGCCGAACCTCGGTTTTTGACAATACGAATTTTTCCTAAAGGCAGGTCGATATCGTCGTGGATAACGATCAAATTTTTAATTTTTAATTTTAAATTTTTAATTAACAACTTTACATATTTACCTGATTCATTCATAAAAGTGCTGGGTT
>CAYHBF010000067.1:0-2076 GCA_964354835.1 uncultured Candidatus Saccharibacteria bacterium | reverse complement strand
AGCAATGGCATTGGAAGCTTTCTATAATGGAGAAGCAAGTATAGCTTTTCCCAATAATATGTCTTCCAATTAGGAGGCCTCGGTGATGTTACTCAGACGGTAGCTAACCGAGGGCTTTTTTTATCAACAAAAAACCGCCCGACGCAAAAATGTATAGGGCGATTTTTTTTATATTACTCAGAGCTTAGTTTAATTTTTCCCTTTTTTCATCAGTATAATTTTTATCACTTTAGATAATCTTGCAAAAAGGAAAATTACAGCAACTTCTAAAGTTATGACAGAAATTTCCGACATACATCCTAAAGGTTTACCCTCTAAAGACATGCTGTAGTAATCTTTCGTTAAAAAATTAATAACATAGAATAAAGTAGTTAATCCAATCCAAGAATAAATAAAAGCTTCTCCTTGTCTCTCCACCCCTTTCTCCTCCATCCATCTTAACATTTCTTTGTGGGCAGTATAGATAAATAAAACTCCGATATAAAAGAAACCTATTCGGGAAGGAAAAAAAGACCCTCGGCTGAAAAATTCTATCGTAACCATAACCATCACTATAACGGTAATTATGGTACAAATCAAAAATAAATTCCTGTTGATTATTGATTCTACCTTTCTTACGCTCATTAAATTTTCTTCGGATAGTTTGCTCATATATTTATATCCTATTTAATTATAAAATAAATTAACTAAAAAGTCAAATTTAGATTTTTAATATTATTATCCACATAAATTTTCCTTCAATAATCTTTTCAATTTTAAATTTCGTTTTTTTAGCCAAATCTTTTATTTCTTCTTTTGAAAAACGGTGCGAGATTAAAATTTTCTTTTTACCAACATAAATTTCAATGTTGTTTTCTTTATCGTTGTACCAAAATCTTGGGAGTTGTTTATATCTTGTTAAGATTGGAGGCCAGAAAAATTCATAAAACATGTACTCAATTGCACTCTTTAATTTAAATCTTGTTGTGGAATTTCCTTTTGACCAAATTTGAATAGGTAAAAATGTCTTAGTTTTTATTATTTCTGGTCTTTTATTTAAAGATAAAATTAATCTATCTTTTTTCCTTATTAAATTTCTTAAATTGTTTAATATTTTTATTCTATCTCCCTCCTCGAAATCTCCAAAAGTATTAATTAGACAAATATAAATTAGTGGATATTTTTCATTCCTAATAAGGTTTTTAAATTTCTTAAGTAAGAGTAAATCATCATTAACTAAAGTTATTTTTGTTTTATATTTTTGGGAAATCTTCTTACAGAAATCCAACATTTCTTGGGAATAATCTATGCCAATAACTTCTTTTATGTTCTTCGATTTATCCAACCAACTTAATTCTCTTCCTACTCCTATCCCTAAAGAAACAACTTTTATTTCTTTCTTTGAATTAATATATTTTTTAATATATTCTTCATCTATCACACCCGGATTCTTCTGAGTAACTTCTTTGTGATAGAGCTCGGCGGCTTTTTTATTTCTCCAAATAATTTTTTCTTTCGGCATAATTATTTTTTTATATTTACCCTTTTCACTCTCTCTTGAAAAATATTATTAGAGGGTACCTCAATCGGATCAAAAATCCAGTTTTCACCCAGCTCCACGGGAGACATGCTCCATCCCTTAGATATCCATCCTTCTTTAGCTAAACCGTCAAAAAATTCTACATATTCAGGCTGAGATAATGCGCTCATAATTAATAAAAGATCCCACTCGGTTCCCTGCATGCAGTACGCTTGTCTTACAATCTTAATTCCAAGTTCTTTTTCTCTTCTTTTTATCCTTTCCAAATATTTTTCGACTCTCCAGCCCGTTGGAAATTTAATATTTTCTGAAATTATCGGCGGGACCAATGAGGCTTTAATCAGAACAATATAATAACCGTCCCAAACTTTCATCGGATCAATAACTGAAACCTTATCTTTTAAAACAATCTTTTTTTTCTTCAGGACATCTATTCTTTTTTTGGCTTCTTGATTAGAAATTTTAAGTTTTTTGGCGAAATATTTTATTTCGTCTTCTCCAAATTTTCTTTCTGCGGCTAGAATATTTAGGAGTTCGACATCTTTTTCGTCGAGCTC
>CAYHBF010000066.1:0-6074 GCA_964354835.1 uncultured Candidatus Saccharibacteria bacterium | reverse complement strand
AAGACGAAATCCAGGATTTAATTGATGAATATAACGAAAAAATTGAACAAATGGGGGAGAGAAAGAAAAAAGAAATAGAACTGTAATATGGTCTTCAATATTTTATCAATTTTAGTCGCAATAATTACTCTTATTGGTTTGATGGTTTTTCATGAATTTGGTCATTTTGTCATTGCTAAAAGACGAGGAGTAAAAATAGAGGAATTCGGAATAGGGTATCCTCCTCGGATTTTCGGAAAAAAATTCGGAGAGACAATTTATTCTCTAAATCTTATACCCTTCGGAGCTTTTGTAAAAATATATGGAGAGGAGGGCGGTGTGGAGGATTATAGAAGTTTTTCTGGGAAGAAAATTTGGGAGAGAGTTTTAATCGTTCTAGGGGGTGTGATTGCTTTTTGGATAATTTCTGCCATTCTTCTCATTATCGTTTTTGGCTTGGGGACGCCTACTCCAGTGGAAGATAACGTCAGCGATAATTTAATCAATCCTAGGGTTCAAATTACTGCCGTGGCTCTCGGTTCTCCGGCAGCAATGGCGGGTTTAGAGCCTTTCGATACCATTCTGTCACTAAAGAGCGGCGAAGAGCAATTAAAAACTGACAAGACTGAGGAAATAATCAAATTTGTAAATAATCACAAAGGAGAAGAGGTTACCTTAACTATTCAGAGATGGGGAAAATCTTTTGATGTTTCACTAACCCCTCGAGCCGTTCCTCCGGCTGGAGAAGGTCCCCTGGGGGTGGGGCTGACAAGAATGGCTTTGGTGCCTTCTCCTTGGTATAAGGCCCCTTATGAGGGAGTGAAGGCTTGCGGTAGATTGACCGTAGCTACCTTAGAATCATTGGGCAGTTTGGTGGTACAGATTATTTATGAGAGAGAGGTTCCGGCCGGAGTTACCATGATGGGGCCATTGGGGCTTTTTGATTTTTTGAAACAAGCCTTTCAGCTTGGAATAAATTATTTTTTATATTTCGTCGCCCTCATATCTGTATATTTGGCAATATTTAATCTTTTTCCCATCCCAGCCCTGGACGGCGGAAAGCTTCTTTTTCTGGCAATAGAAGCCATCAGAAAGAAACCGGTTCCCCAGAAAATAGAACAGAACGTTACTACCGTTTTTTTTGTGTCACTGATAATTTTAATGATTTTTGTAACAATAAAATTTGATATACCAAAGGTATTTTAAAATGCTTCAATCACAACTTTTTACTAAAACTTTAAAAGAATCGCCGAAAGATGAAAAAAATATAAATGCTCAGCTTTTGATTAGAGGAGGTTTTGTTCATAAAGAGATGGCAGGTGCTTACACTTATTTACCCTTAGGTCTTAGGATTCTAAAGAAGATAGAAGATATTATAAGAGAAGAAATGGAAATTATCTCTGGTCAAGAAATTTTAATGACTGTCTTTCAGCCAAAAGCCATTTGGGAAAAAACTAATCGTTGGTCAACTGGTATTGGAGAAGAAATGTATAAATGTAAATTAAACGAAGAAGAAGTTGGGTTAGGTCCTACTCATGAGGAGATGGTAACGAGGATTGCGAAAAATTTTATTAGTTCTTATCGCGATTTGCCGAAATTTGTATTTCAAATTCAAACTAAGTTTCGAAAAGAACTAAGAGCTAGGTCAGGTCTTCTAAGAGGAAGAGAATTTGATATGAAGGACCTTTATAGTTTTCATAGCTCAGAAGAAGATCTCCAAAGATATTATAAAAAAGTAGCTGAGGCCTACCTTAGAATTTTAAAAAGATGCGGATTAAATTCGATTATAACTGAGGCTTCGGGGAAAGGATTTACCACGGGGGTCCCTCATGAATTTCAAGTATTAGCCGAAGGAGGGGAAGACACTATAATTTTTTGTCAAAATAAACATTTTTCTCAAAATAAAGAAATTGCGAAATTTAAAAATGGTGATAAATGCCCCATTTGTAAACGAGAATTAAAAGAAGGGAGATCAATAGAAGTGGGCAATATTTTCCCTTTAGGAATAAAATATTCTAAGGACTTGGAAGCTTATTTTATAGATAAAGACGGTAAAAGAAAATTAATAATTATGGGATGCTATGGATTGGGGCCATCAAGGATAATGGGAGCTATAGTGGAAGTTAATCACGATGAAAAAGGAATTATTTGGCCAGAAGAAGTGGCTCCGTTTCAAATTCATTTAATTCCCCTCGCTGAGACTTCGTCTCATCTCGCACCTCGCCCCGCTTCGCGTGGCTCGGTAATTGAAGATACACCAAAAGTAAAAAAAGTAGCCGAGAAACTATATCAAGATTTACAAAAAGAAAAGGTAGAAGTATTATATGATGACAGGGAAGATAAAACAGCTGGAGAAAAATTTGCTGATTGCGATTTAATTGGAATACCAAAAAGACTTGTAATAAGTGAAAGAACGTTAAAACAAAATTGTATAGAAATAAAAAAAAGAAACGAAAAGAAAACGAAGTTGGTTAAATTAAATCGAATAATAAACTATGTTAGATAAATTTTTCAGGCTATTTTCTAAAGACATCGCTATCGATTTGGGAACGGCCAATTCAGAAGTTTACGTCAGGGGGCAGGGAATTATTATTCAGGAACCCTCGGTTGTGGCTATTAATCAAAAAACTGGTCAGATTTTAGCTATTGGTGATGAGGCGAAAAAAATGGTCGGTCGTACCCCGGCCCATATTGTTGCTACTCGACCACTGAGATCTGGAGTAATTTCTGACTTTGAAGTTACCGAACAGATGCTCAGGTATTTCATAGAGAAAGCCAATAAAAAAAGATTTATTATCAATGTCAGACCGCGGATAATTGTTGGCATACCTTGCGGAGTTACTGAGGTAGAAAAAAAAGCGGTTTGTGATGCTACAAAATCGGCCGGGGCCAGGGAAGTTTTTCTGATAGAAGAACCGATGGCAGCTGCCATCGGCGCAAGACTTGAAGTTCAGGAAGCCGGAGGAAATTTTGTTGTTGATATTGGCGGAGGAACCACCGAAGTGGCAGTGATTTCTCTGGGCGGAATAGTTATATCTAAAAGTCTGAGAATAGCTGGAGACAAACTTAATGAAGACATAATCAATTTTGCTCAAGAGGAATACAAATTATTAATTGGGGAGAGAACGGCCGAGGAAATTAAAATTGGAATTGGTTCAGCTTACCCTTTGAAGGAAAAAAGAGAGCTTCCCATGCGAGGAAGAAATTTAGTAACCGGACTTCCGGAAGAAATTTTAGTTTCCGATGAAGATGTCAGGCGGGCGATGGAAAAATCAGTAAAACAAATTGTTAGTGAAATCAAAATAGCAATAGAAGAGACTCCTCCGGAATTGTTGGCTGATATAATGGCCAGGGGCATTTATCTTTCGGGAGGAGGGAGTCTTCTGAGAGGATTGGATATATTGATTCAAAAAGAGACAAAAATTCCCACTAAAATCATCGAAGATCCGATGATGGCCGTGGTAAGGGGGTCAGGAATGGTTCTCGAAAATTTAGATGAATTACATGATGTATTGGTTGAGACTGAGGAATTGGAACCGCTGAGATAAAGCGAAGAGGGCTTTGCCCTCTTCTTCACCTTCGCTTCCTTCGGAAGCTTGGTATATGATTAACAAAGAGGAAGTAAAACACATTGCAAAACTGGCCAGGCTTGGCTTGACCGAAAAAGAAATGGCAAAGTTTCAGAAGGAACTCTCTTCGATTTTTGATTATATTGGAAAATTAAAAGAAGTTGATATTTCAGAGGTTGAGCCAATGAGTCATTCAGTAGAAATTGAGAATATGATGAGAGAGGACTATCCAAAGTCTGTTGAAAACAGGTTTCAACAGACGACGGGCAAGCAAAGTTCGAAACTATTAAAATTGGCGCCAGATACAAAAAATGGATATTTAAAGGTGAAGTCGATACTTTAAAATGGAGTTAAATGAACTTACAATCACCAAAATTCACGAAGGACTGAAGAAAAAAAAATTTTCAGCGCTTGAACTATGCAAAATTTATTTGGATAAATTGAAAGAAAAAAATAAAGAAATTTCTGCTTTTTTAACAATTACTGAAAATTTAGCTCTTTCCCAGGCGAAAAAAATTGACGATACAATTCAAAAGGGTAGAGAAATTCCGTCTTTAGCTGGAATTCCCCTGGCTGTTAAAGATAATATTTTAGTTGAGGACGTAAAATGTACAGCTGCTTCAAAAATTCTTGAAAACTATATTGCTCCTTATGATGCTACAGTGATTAAAAAACTGAAAGAGCAGGATGCGGTAATTTTAGGGAAGACCAATCTTGACGAATTTGCCATGGGAAGCTCAACTGAAAATTCTGCCTTCGGGCCAACAAAAAATCCAGCTGATTTAACAAGGGTTCCGGGAGGTTCTTCTGGAGGTTCGGCAGCCGCTGTCGCAGCAAATTTGTGTATTTTTGCTTTAGGTTCTGATACTGGCGGCTCAATCAGGCAACCCGCTTCTTTTTGCGGAGTGGTTGGTCTTAAGCCCACCTATGGAGCAGTTTCCAGATATGGATTAATTGCTTTTGCTTCCTCTTTGGACCAGATAGGGCCAATCACTAAAACGGTAGAGGATTGCAAGATTGTTTTTAATGCCATTAAAGGAAAAGACCCGATGGATTCTACTTCAGTCGAATCCAAAGTTCAAGGTTCAAAGTTCAGAGTTCAGAGTTTAAAAATTGGCGTTCCCAAAGAATATTTTGTTAAAGGAATGAGTCCCGAAGTTGAAAAAGTGATAGAAGAGGCAATAAAAAAATACGAAGAAATGGGGGCGAAAATTTCAGAAATTTCTCTTCCTCATACGGAATATGCTCTACCTTGTTATTATATCATTGCACCCTCTGAGGCCAGTGCTAATTTAGCCCGATATGACGGAATTAAATACGGTTATTCAACGGCAAGCAAAAAACAAAAAACCCCGATAGTAGAAAGTTCCGCTTTCACTACGGGGCAGGCAACAAACAATTTATTGGATGTTTATTTACAAAGCAGAGAGGAAGGATTTGGGGCAGAAGTCAGGAGAAGAATTATGCTGGGGACCTATGTACTTTCGGCCGGATATTATGAAGCTTATTATTTAAGGGCCCAAAAAGTAAGGACGCTCATTAAAGAAGATTTTGATAAGGCTTTTGAAAAAGTTGATGTTATTTTTACTCCTGTTTCGTCAACCCCAGCTTTTAGACTCGGAGAAAAAATTGAAGACCCCCTGGCTATGTATCTTTCCGACATTTTTACCGCGTCGATTAATTTAGCTGGTTTACCCGCAATTTCTATTCCGGTCGGTAAGGTCAAAAATTTACCAGTCGGTCTTCAAATAATCGGAAAGCCGTTCGAAGAAAACACGATTTTAGAAACAGGAGAAATTTTTGAAAAAACATATGTCAACTCTTCTTCAGTCTCTACAAATTAACACTTTAATTTCATATTTGATTTCACCTAAATTTGGTGGGTGGTTATTGATTTTAAAAATTTCATTTATAGTTTTTTCGTTATTTTTGCTTGGCTTTATTATTTTTGCCTTGATTAAAACCACTTGGTTAAAAAGATTGATAATCTATGACTGGAAAGAATTTTTAACTTTTCGACCTCACGGTTTAAGAAAGGTTGAAAAAGACTGGCAAAAAATTAATAACAGATTAGAGGCCGACATGGAGTCAGAGTATAAATTGGCGGTAATTGAGGCGGACTCAATGTTTAATGAAATTTTAAAAGAAATGGGTTTTGGCGGTGAAAGTTTAGGAGAAAGGCTAGAGAAATTAACCGTCGCCTCTCTGCCGAATATCAATGAAGCTCGGGAAGCCCATAAAATAAGAAACAACATTATTCACGACCCTACTTATAAATTAACTTTAGACGAAGCGAAGAAGGTTATAACAATTTATGAAAAATCCTTGACTGATTTACAGGCGTTGTAAAATGTGTTAAGATTTTTTCATTGCGGGGTAGAGGAGTAGTACCTTGCCAGGCCCATAACCTGGAGATCGCCGGTGCAAATCCGGCCCCCGCGACAAGTTTATAAATCTGTCTGATGATTGGTAGAGGAGTAGTATCCCGCCTTAGCGAGACCCATAACCTGGAGATCGTCCCGCTGC
>CAYHBF010000065.1:0-11078 GCA_964354835.1 uncultured Candidatus Saccharibacteria bacterium | reverse complement strand
GTAGGTATTGTCGGGCTTCCTAACGTTGGTAAGTCCACACTATTTAAAGCCATAACTAAAATACCGGTTGATATTGCTCCCTACCCTTTTACCACCATTCATCCAAATGTTGGAGTGGTTCATGTTCCCGATGAAAGGCTAAATAAAATTGCCGAAGTTATAAAGCCCGAAAAAATTACGCCGACAGTGATTGAATTTGTTGACATCGCAGGTCTGGTCAAAGGGGCTCATAAGGGCGAAGGTCTGGGTAATCAGTTTTTAGCCAACATTAGAAATTGCGATGCTATTCTGGAAATAGTGAGGGGGTTTTCCGATTCAAATATTGAAAACGTTTTGGGCCAAATCAATCCTGAAAAAGAAGCAGAAATCGTTGAAACCGAACTTTTGATGAAGGATTTAGAAACCTTAGAAGCTTTAATGGGGAAATTAGAAAAAGAGGCTAAATCCAAGGATAAAAAGGAAATAAAAAAAATAGAATTGGCCGAAAAAATTAAAAATGAGGTGTCTCAGGGGAAATTGATTTCTGAAATTGGGCTAACTGAAGAAGAAAGGTCAGAAATTAAAGAATATCAATTTTTAACCCAGAAACCAATTTTCTACATTTTAAATACCAACGGGAAAAATCCTTCTTTAAATTTCAAATTTCCCCACCTATTAATGAATTTAAAAGACGAGGAAGGGCTGTCCGAACTTTCTGCCTCCGAAACTAAAGAATTGGGGCTCAAATCTCAGCTTGACCAGCTAATTACTTTTTGTTATAATATCCTTAATTTAATTACTTTTTTTACGGTCGCTGGCGGAAAAGAAACAAGAGCCTGGACGACAATCAAGGGTAATAGCGCTTCCGAAGCTGGAGGTGTGGTTCATTCAGATTTCAAAGAAAAATTTATTAAAGCTGAAGCAATTCCTTGGCAAAAATTGGTTGAGGCTGGTTCGTGGAAGGAAGCCCGAGAAAAAGGCTGGATTCAAATTGTTGGCAAAGATTATATTGTTCAAGACGGAGACGTAATGGAATTCAAGATATAATTGAATATCAAACTACATTCGTATGAAATTGTACGAGTTTACTTATTTAATATCGCCCGAATCTTCGGAAGACGATTTAAAGACTTTTCAGGAAAAAATAAACTCCTTAATCCAGAATGAGGGGGGAATTTTAGATGAAGTGGCCGCCCCAATAAAAAAAGACCTGGCTTATCCGATTAAAAAACAGACGTCGGCCTATTTAACAACTCTGGTTTTCAGGTTGAGTTCTGAAAAATTAGAAAATCTTGAAAAAAAAATAAAGGCGGAAGATAAAATTCTTCGCTATTCCGTTCTGATAAAACCTCGGGTTAAGGAAATCCCGATGCGAAGGAAAAAATTACCTAAAAAAGTTGAGATATTTCCCAAAAAAATAACGAAGCCAAAGGCCGAGCTAAAAGAAATTGAGAAAAAATTAGAAGAAATTTTAGAAGAATAATGAACCTCAATAAAGTTATTTTGGTCGGTCGTCTTACTCGCGACCCCGAAATTAAATCGTTACCTTCTGGTCAAGGAGTCTGTTCTTTTGGTTTAGCTACCGGCAGATTTTTTGTTGATAAATCCGGTCAGAAACAACAGCAAACAGAATTTCACAATATTGTTATGTTCGGGAGGTTAGCCGAAATTGCCTCCCAATATCTGACTAAGGGATCCTTAACCTTAATTGAGGGTCGACTTCGAACAAGAAACTGGCAAGATGCTCAAGGGAATCAAAAATACAGAACCGAAATTGTAGCCGAAAGAATGCAATTGGGCCCCAAGTCAGCCGGAAAAGTGGTTCCTGCCGAGAAACCAGCAGAAGGATTACCGCAGAAAGAAGAAATTCCAGTTATCGAAGAGGGGGACGACCAGATAGACGTAAAAGACATCCCGTTTTAGTGAGATATTAGGTTTTAGATATTAGGCGATAGGGCAGTGACGATTATGCACTAAAATCTAACATCTCTAGTCTATTACCTAAAAACCGTGGCCTGCTATTTTTGTCAAAGAAATGTAAGAGAAATTGATTTTAAAGATACCGAACTTCTCAAGAGGTTTCTTTCAGGTTTAGCAAAAATCAAAGCGAGAAAAAGAACCGGAGTTTGTTCCAGCCATCAAAGAAAATTAGCCAAAGCTATAAAAAGAGCAAGGCATTTGGGATTACTACCCTATACCATTAAATAGTATTCTAAAATTTTTACGCAATGAAAACCCCACCAGAATTCTGGTGGGGTTTTTTTCTTAAACTAGAGTGGAAAATTTTAAGTTTACTGAAGAATTTCTTTTTTAATTTTTTCGGCGACCGCCGGATTTTCTTTTAAGAATTGTCTGCCCGCTTCCAGCCCCTGGCCAAGTTTAGTATCCTCATACTGAAGCCAACTGCCTAATTTTTTCACCATCCCTAATTTTATTCCGGTATTTAAAATATCGGAGAATTTAGAAATTCCTTCATTATAGTAAATATCAAATTCAGTAGTTTTAAAGGGGGCGGCAATTTTATTTTTTACAATTTTGGCTTTAACTCTGTTACCGATAATTTCCTCTCCATGTTTTATCTGGGCGATTCTTCTTAAATCAATTCTTACTGAGGCATAAAATTTTAAGGCCAGACCCCCGGGAGTTGTTTCTGGGTTGCCCCACATTATTCCTATTTTCATCCTAGTTTGATTCAAAAAAATGACCACTGTTTTTGTTTTAGAAATAATTCCAGAAAGTTTTCTTAATGCCTGACTCATAAGTCTGGCCTGAAGACCGATTTGAAATTCGCCCACCTCGCCATCTATTTCTGTTTGAGGGACTAAAGCTGCCACAGAGTCGACCACCACTACATCGACTTCGCCTGACCTGACCAGAGTTTCGACAATTTGCAGGGCCTGTTCTCCTGAATCTGGCTGGGAAATTAAGAGCTCCTCAATATTTACTCCAATTCTTCTAGCCCAATCCGGATCTAAAGCATGTTCAGCATCAATAAAAGCTCCTAATCCTCCTGCCTTCTGGGCCTCAGCTAAAACATGAAGTGCCAAGGTTGTCTTTCCTCCTCCCTCGGGACCAAAAATCTCAATTACCCTTCCCCGCGGCACCCCTCCTACCCCCAAAGCCATATCCAAAGAAACAGAACCTGTTGAAATTACATCAACATCAGAAGACCTTACTTCTTTCAATTTCATAATAGCGCCTTCGCCAAACTTTTGTTTAATTTCTTCTATTGCCTCTTCCAAATCTTTTTTTTCTCCGCCAGCTGGCGGATTTATTTTTTTCTTTATCATACACTTTGATGATACTAATTTTTACACCTTTTGCCAACCTTCATCTTCTTCCTCGGTTTTTACAAATACTTCTCTTGGCTTTGCTCCTTCTCCCGGACCAACAATCCCTTTTTCTTCTAGCATGTCAATTAATCTTGCTGCTCTGGCATAGCCAATCCTTAATCTTCTTTGCAAAAGCGAGGCAGAAGCTTTTCTGGCCTCAATAATCACTCTTTTTGCCTCTTCGTATAAAGGGTCTTCGCCGCCATAGAAACCTTCAAATTCAGTTTCTGACATCTCCAGGCTTTTTTCTAAATTTCCAGCGAGATTGTTTTCCAATGCCCCTTCTTCGATTTTTAACACCTGGCTTTTAACCTTTGATTTTATCCAGTTTACTACCTTTCTCACCTCCTTTTCCGAAACATAAGTCCCCTGAATTCTTCTTGGTTTAGCAACTTCGGCTGAAACAAAGAGAAGGTCTCCTAAACCTAAAAGTTTTTCTGCTCCAGCCACATCCAAAACTGTTCTTGAATCAATCTGGGAAGCTACTTGAAAGGTGACTCTTGAGGTAATATTAGCTTTGATTAAGCCAGTTATCACCTCTACTGATGGTCTTTGGGTCGCCACTACTAAATGAATTCCAACCGCCCTTGCCATTTGAGCTAATCTAACAATTCCAGCTTCAATATCCCTTCCCTTAGCAGCCATTAAATCGGCTAACTCATCAACAATTAAAACAATGTAAGGAAGAGGTTCTTCGCTTGATGAAATATCTGTTTCTGGTTTTGAAAAAATTTCATTGTAACCGTTGATGTCTCTGGCCTTAGCTGCAGCCAATATCTCAAATCTTCTTTCCATTTCTGAGGTTAACCACTTTAGACAATTTACTGTCTTTTGAGCATCATAGATTACCGGGCATAAAAGATGGGGAATGTCATTATAAACAGGGAATTCAACTCTTTTTGGATCGATTAAAATAAACCTTAAAATTTCTGGAGAGTTTTTGTAGAGAAGACTGGCAATCAAAGAATTTAAAAAAATAGTTTTTCCAGTCCCGGTGGAACCTGCTACCAGAAGATGTGGCATTCGAGCCAGATCAGCATAAACCGGGTTTCCAGAAACATCTCTTCCTAAAACAATGGTTAAACCGGAAAGAGATTTCTGAAAATTTGGATTTTCAATTAAATTTCTCAATCTAACCTGAGTTCTGGTTTTATTCGGCACTTCAATGCCAACAAGGGACCTTCCGGGAATAGGAGCTTCAATCCGAATAGGATGGCTAGCCAGAGCCAGAGAAAGGTCATTAGATAGGGTAGTTATTTTTGATAACTTCACCCCTTCGGCCGGTTTAAAAGTATATTGGGTAACGGTTGGACCAATGTTTATTTCTGACATTTCTACTGGAATATCGAAATTTTGGAGTGTTTTTTTAATAATAGCTGAATTTAATCTAATATCGCCGGTAGTCGGGATTCCCCTTTCCGGCTCCAATAGATCAAGCGGGGGGGATTGGTAAGCAGAGGCAAATGGTTTTGCAACGATTTCTTTGGTTTTTAATTCTAACTCCGGAGCTTTTACCGGAACCATTTTAATCTGTGGCTCAATTTCCTTTACTTTAAATTTTGGTTCTCCCCCCACCACTTTTCTGAATATTCGAGTAATCAAAGGCTTCTCTTCTTTTTTTAACTTCTCTTCTAATTTTTCTTCGCTTCTCAAAAAGCGGTGAGGGGCAAAAAGATTCCAAAAAATTAATGCCCCAACAATAATTATTGCTCCAAAGATAATTTGGGTCACCCAAAACCCAAAAATATTCGAGAGGGGTATACTCGTTAAACCAAAAAAACCGCCCTTTTTTAGTCCCGGTGTTAATAAATCAAGGATTCCAGAAATTCCCAAAACTAAAAGAAAAGTGGCTAAAAAAATTACTCCTAAAATTCTTTTTCCCCCTCTGGCTGAAAAGGTTTCGGATTTAGTATAAAAAAATACCAATCCGCCTAAAAATAAAATTAAGGGTATCGCAAAACTTGTTCTTCCGATTAAGAATTTCAAACCGGCAAAAATAGCTCTGCCGGCGATTCCCGATTTCTCGAAGAAACCTAAAATAACAATTACAGCCGTCAGAAACATTACTATTCCAAAAATCGATTTTTTGGTTTCCTCAGATAAAACAAATTTTTCTTTCAAAATTGGTTTTTTGAAATTTTTTTGGTTTTTCTTCATGCCTTCTTTCATTATATCATTTTAAGACCCTTTTCTGAACCCAGTACCGGCCGGAATGAGTTTTCCAATCATAACATTTTCTTTCAATCCCCTTAATTTGTCTTCCTTTCCTTCCAGGGAACCTTTAATTAAAACCCTTGATGTTTCCTGGAATGAGGCTGCCGATAAAAAACTGTCAGTAGTTAAGGCCACTCGAGAAATCCCAAGTAAAATGGGGACACCAACGATTGTTTCTTTTTTCTCTTTTTTTAGCTGGCTATTTGTTTCGAAAAATTTTGCTCTTTCTATAACTTCGCCAGGAGTAAAATTTGTTGCTCCGGGCTCTTTTATTCTTACCCGAGAAAACATCTGCCGAACCATAATTTCAACATGTTTGTCATGTATCGGTGCTCCTTGGGAGACGTAAATTTTTTGAACTTCTTTTATAATATATCGTTGGGTTTTATCTATCCCTGAAAGTTTATACAATTCCTTCAGCTCTAAATTGCCTTCGCAAAGCTGTTGACCTTTTTCAACTTTGTCTCCGGCCTTAACCCAAATCGTCATTTTAGGCGGGATTTTATATTCGACAATTTCCGAACTTTTAGGCTTTGCCTTGCCCGCCGAATCTTTAGCGAAGGTGGGGATTTTAGTTTTTACGCTAATAATTCTCTCTGGAGTTATTTCTAAAACCTTTCCTTCAACTTTTGAAATTTCTGCCATTCCTCCAGGAGTCCTGGCTTCAAAAATTTCCTGGACCCTTGGTAAACCAAAAGTAATATCTCCACCGCCAGCTACCCCACCAGTATGAAAAGTTCTCATGGTTAACTGGGTGCCGGGTTCCCCTATTGCTTGGGCGGCAACAACTCCCACTGCCTCTCCTAATTTAATTAATTGGTTTGAACCAAGATCCCAGCCGTAACATTTTTGGCAAATTCCCCGAGCTGACTTACAACTTAAGGGGGACCTGACTATCACTTTTTCAATTTTTGAATCAACAATTTTCTGTCCCTTTTCCCAATCTACAATTTCTCCCTTTTTAATAATTCCTCTTATTGTCTCAAGGCAAATTCTTCCCACAATCTTAAAGAGGAAATTTTGGCCAATTTCTTCAGCATCTTTTTTTAATATTTCAAATCCTTTATCGTCTCCACAATCTTCCTCAGAAATTATAACCTCATGAGCAACGTCAACCAATCTTCTTGTTAAATAACCGGCGGTAGAGGTTCTAAGAGCGGTATCTGCCGTTCCTTTTCTCGCCCCATGGGTAGAAATAAAGTATTCCAGAACATTAAACCCTTCTTTGTAGGAACTTTTTACTGGTAATTCAATAACCTGACCCACTGGATTAATAACTAATCCTTTCATCCCCGCCATCTGAACTGGCTGAGTCCAAGAACCCCTGGCCCCAGACTCAACAAATGAAAATACTGAGCCCGTTTCGGGTAAAGTTTTTGGTACTAATTTTTCAATTTCTGATTTTGCCCTTACCCAAACTTCAATTATCTTTGCACTTTTTTCTTCTTTAGAGAGAAGGCCTCTTCTGAAATGATTTTCAATTGTTTCAATTTTTCTCTCGGCTTCTTCAAGAATTTTTCCTTTTTCCGGAGGAACAACCAAATCATCCATCCCCCAGCTGAAGCCTGAACGAGTAGCATACTCAAATCCCAAATCTTTAATCTTATCCAAAACCTCCTCTACTTTCTCTGAACTATATTTTCTGATAATCTCGGAGGTTATTTTTTCGAGGTCCCTGACCTTAAACTCGGCATTTTGAAAAGTAAAATCCTCAGGCAGGGCTTTATTAAAAATAAGTCTTCCAACTGAAGTCTCAATAAATCCCCCCTTTCCCATCCTTACTTTTATTTTTGCTTTTAAGTCAATGTCATCGAATTCGTAGGCGAGCAAGGCCTCTTCTGGATTACCAAAAATCTTTCCTTCACCCTTTGCTCCCGGTTTAATTTTAGTCAACCAAAAACAACCAAGACTAATATCTTGATAAAGAGTTACAACCGGTACGCCGGTAGCGGGTTTCAATAAGTTTTTGGTTGATAGCATAATTTCCCTGGCTTCTTTTTGAGCATTCTCAGAAAGAGGGAGATGAACAGCCATCTGATCACCATCAAAGTCAGCGTTAAAGGCCCTGCAGACCATGGGATGAATTCTGATTGATTCTCCTTCAATCAAAACCGGTTTAAAAGCCTGAATGCCCAATCTGTGAAGAGTTGGAGCCCTGTTAAGTATAACCAATTTATCTTTGACTATTTCTTCTAAGATTGCCCAGACTTCGTCTGTTTCTTCATCAATTAACCTTGAAGCCCCTCTAACATTATAGGCAAGTTCTTTATCTAAAATCCTTTTGATGGCAAAAGGTTTAAAGAGCTCCAGAGCCATTTTCTTTGGAAGACCAACCTGGTGAAGTTTTAATTCGGGCCCGACAACAATTACCGATCTTCCCGAATAATCAACTCTTTTCCCTAAAAGATTCTGCCTAAAACGACCCTGCTTTCCTTTAAGCATATCGGCTAAACTTTTTAAAAGCCGCCTTCCGCCAGTAGTGGCTTGGGTGGTAGTCCCTTTTCTCATTCCATTATCTATCAAAGCATCAACTGCTTCCTGAAGCATTCTTTTTTCATTTCGAACTATTACCTCCGGAGCATTGATTTCTAACAAATATTTTAACCTGTTATTCCGATTAATGACTCTTCGATAAAGATCATTTAAATCAGAAGAGGCGTATCGTCCACCATCTAATTGAACCATCGGCCGCAAGTCCGGGGGTAAAACTGGCAGTACCTGTAAAAACATCCATTCTGGTTTAATGCCAGCTTCTCTCATTCTCTGAAAAAGTCTTAATCTTCTCAAAATTTTTCTTTTATTTAATAGACGTGCTTCTTTGACTTCCTTTTTTAGTTTTTCGATTTCTGCCTTTGAATCAACATTTTCGAAAATCTTACGAATAGCTTCGGATCCAGTTCCGGCTTCAAAAACTTCTCCGTATTTTAAAGAAAGATTGTGATATTCAACCTCAGAAAGAACTTTTAACGGTTTAAGAGATAAAAGCTTCTGTATTTCCTGGTCGCGCGCCTCCTTTAATTCCTGTAGTTTTATTTTCGGCTGCCCCGTACGAAGGCCTTTTTTGGGTGATTTTTTACCCCGGCCAAGCCCGTCCTTTTTCTGTAAAGGGCGGGGCGGATTGGATAAACTTTTAACTTTTTGTTTGTATTCTTTTTCAATTTCTTCAAGGACTCGCTTCTTTGCTTCTTCATTAACATTAGTGGTAATGTAACCCGCAAAATAAACTACTCTTTCTAATTGCTGCATTGGCAAATCCAAAACCATTCCCATTCTTGAGGGAACTCCACGTAAGAACCAAATATGAGAACAGGGGCTGGCTAGTTTTATGTGTCCCATTCTCTCCCGTCGGACTGAGGCCTTAGTTACTTCAACTCCGCACCTATCGCAGACTAAACCCTTGTAGCGGATTCTTTTATATTTTCCGCAATAACATTCGTAATCTTTTTCTGGTCCGAAAATTCTTTCACAAAACAAACCGTCTTTTTCAGCTCTTTGAGTACGATAATTAATGGTCTCGGGTTTAGTTATTTCGCCATGAGACCAAGCTAAAATATCCTCCGGCGAGGCGATTTTGAGCCTTATTGATTCTAAGTCAGCTACTCTCATATTATTTTTCTTCTTTTTTATTTTTATCTTTTGCCTGCTCCATAGGAAGCTGAGAACTTTCCTGCGGGTGTTTTTCCTTCACTTCTACTCCCAAACCCAGTGATTTCAACTCATTTACTAATAAATTAAAGGAGGCGGGAATGTTGGGCTCTTTTATCTCTTCCCCTTTTAATATTGATTCATAAGTGGCTGCTCTTCCTGAAACATCGTCGGATTTTATGGTCAACATTTCTTGTAAAATATGAGCTGCTCCGTATCCTTCCAAAGCCCAAACTTCCATTTCTCCAAATCTCTGACCGCCAAACTGGGCTTTTCCTCCCAAAGGCTGTTGAGTAATAAGAGAATAAGGACCAATACTTCTCATGTGAATTTTATCCTCTACCATGTGAACCAGTTTCATTATATAAACGTAGCCAACCGTAATTTTTTCGGAAAATGACATTCCGGTTCTGCCATCGTGAAGAGCAATCTTGCCATCCTCGGGAAGACTAGCTATCCTTAATTCTTTCTTAATGTCCGTTTCGGTTGCACCGCTTAAAGGTTGCGAGATTGCAACGTAGCCTAAATTTTTAGCTGCCCACCCAAGATGGGTCTCTAAAATTTGACCAAGGTTCATCCTGGAAACTACGCTTAAAGGATTTAAAATAATATCTACCGGAGTTCCATCTTCCAGAAACGGCATTTCTTCTTCTGGCAATACTTTAGAAACTACTCCTTTGTTTCCGTGGCGACCAGACAATTTATCACCAGCCCTAATTTTTCTAAGCTCTGCCACCTCAACCTCAATTCTTTTTATAATCCCCGGCTCCAACTTATGACCGAGATCTCGGGAAAAAACCTTCACTCCAACCACTCTACCCTGCTTCCCGTGCTCCATTAAAAGCGAGGAATCTTTCACCTCTCTCGCTTTTTCTCCGAAAATTGCCCTAAGTAAACGCTCTTCTGCAGTTAAATCGGCTTCACCTTTTGGCGAAATTTTTCCAACCAGAATATCATTGGGGCCGACCTCGGCTCCAACCCTAACTAAACCCTCTTCATCCAGATTCCTTAATTTCTCTTCTGAAACGTTAGGAATATCAGCAGTAGTAATTTCCGGGCCCAACTTCGTTTCCCTGATATCACAGCTAAAATTCTCAATATGAATTGAAGTAAAGCTGTCATCTTTCACTAATCTTTCGGAGATTAAAATTGCATCTTCAAAATTACCTCCCCGCCAAGGAAGAAAAGCGACAAAAATGTTTTTACCCAAAGCCAATTTCCCATCGGTAATTGCTCCTCCATCAGCCAAAACATCTCCTATTTTTACCTTCTGGCCTTTTTTTACTGTTGGTTTTTGATGAAAGGCAGTATATTGATTAGTTCGAATAAATGTCCTTAGATTGTAAGTTTTAGTTTTTAGATTTTTAGTTTTAATCGCAATGTGACTACCGTCTACCTCGCTGACACTGCCATCTGTTTCTGAAATAACCACCTGACCTGAATCCCTGGCCACTCTTTCTTCTACTCCCGTGCAGACCAAAGGCACGTCTGGTTCAATCAAAGGTACAGATTGCCGCTGCATATTAGAGCCCATAAGCGCGCGGTTAGCATCGTCATTCTGTAAAAATGGAATAAGGCCGGTTGCAACTGAAATGAATTGTTCGGGAGAAACATCCATAAAATCAATTTTATCACAATCGATTGTTCCCGGCTCTCCTTTGATTCTTGCTTCCACTTTTTGAGGAATAATTTCCATTTTTTCATTTAAGGGAACGCCACCGTGAGCAATATTGTATCTTTCCTCTTCATAGGCGTTGAGGTATTGAATTTTTGAAGTAACTTTTCCCTTTTCTACTTTGAAATAAGGAGTTTCAATAAATCCATAAGGATTAACTCTGGCAAAGCCTGCCAGATAACTAACCAATCCAATGTTAGGCCCTTCCGGGGTCTGAATGGGACAAATTCTTC